>CAZGAS010000026.1:0-1892 GCA_964523875.1 uncultured Planctomycetia bacterium
ACAGCGCCCAATTAAAAGGCTTACAAAAATATGCCAAAAAAAGTCTGCATCCGCACTTTCGGATGACCTTATGCTTTGCTTGTACAATACGCTTCATTCGTTCTTTAAGATTCAATGATCCAACGCATCGCCCGTTGGGGTGGGCTGCTTTGGGCGTGCTTTTGTCGCTTGCTGCGGCTAGGGTCGCAGGTTACGTTGCTTTGCTCACTAGGCCGTTTGCTTGGTGTAAAGTTTTTAGATTTTGATTCGGCTTACCGTTGCAAATAAGGCTTGTATGGTGGCAATCCTTATTTAGCAACTATGCATTCCCAACCGAAGCAAAAAGAGAAAATTTTTAAAATTGATACTTTCTTTATTTAAACTCGCTGCAAAATTTTTTAAGTGCTTTTTGCTTGGTCTCGGTTGCCCCGCCTGTAGTGGGAGAAGAGAAGTACTTTTATCGGCAGGTGTACGCCGAATCTTCACTTCACTTGAGTAGTCTCTGTGCTCGTGTTTCAACCGCTTACGGTGTTTTCTGCTGACTGCGCAAATACGGTACAGGGTTAATTTGCACTTATCACTTATGTTCATTGCATTTGCATAAGTGATGTACTCATTGAAATCCTGCCCCCTATTTTTCTATTGCTTTGCCCTACATAGCAGGAGTAAAATATAGGCCTAATTTGTGATATTCGAACTTTTCGGATATGGACTTTAAGCCCTTAATCTGGAGAAGTTAAAGGTTTTTTTAATTTGGGAAAAAGTGTCTGTTCCCTTTTACTATGATACTATGAGAAATAATTTACTAATTTTGGTGTTATCTTTAGCTTTCCTCGCGGGGTGTGTCACTACTGCTACCAATACAGAGAACTGTTTCTACGGCATAGGTATGAATAGCGCCTATGATTCAAAAGATTTTAAGGTATTTCTATCTAAAGATGGTGAGCTGCAATACAATTCCAATGACAAAATAATGAACAAGGATATCTACGCATGGGCAAACTACGATGCTAAATATGCGTGCCTTGGAATAACTGTTTATAATAGCACAGCAACAGCTATACCTACGAGCGCGCTTACGGATTCTTTCAATCTTGTTACTACTGAGGATAAAATTATCAATCTTAAAAAGAGAAGCCTGGCATTATACCCAAGCAGCGGGTATATTAATCCGGGATGCCGCGTGCTTTACTTTTTAAATAATCCGTATGGTGCTGATAGTAAAAAATTAGTAAGTAAGACAGCTATGATAATTTGCGAATTGGGCACTTTATCTGAAAGGGTAACAATAGTCTTAAAACCCGTACCTAAAGGTAGGTAATAATTGTAGCGCTTAATCGGTTCGAATGATAAAAAGGAGAAGTAATGCGGATTTTAAGTTTTATAGGAAAGGCGATAATATTAACAAGCCTAGTATGCTGCGCATTCTTATTAAGTACTGGTTTACTAACCGCGGCAGATGATAATCTTGCTTCTAACAAGAATATCGCTAAGATATGCGTTTCTAACGCGGCAGCGGGGCTTGGCGCGATTGCCGGAGACTTTGGGGATAATGAGGAGTTTATCGATTTAATCCGTTCATTTGTAGAGCCTATTCGTTTTTATCCTGACAGATTAGGTTATTTTTATGTTTATGGCTATGATTGCGTAAATATCGCGCATCCTGTACAGCCTGAACTTGTAGGCAAGGACCTTTGTGATTATCAGGACGCCAAAGGCGAATACGTAATCCGCAAGCTTTCAGAGGCAGCCCAAAGCGGCGGCGGCTTTGTGGAATATTACTGGGCCAAGCCCGATGAAAAAGGAGAGTACAAAAAGTTGGGCTATGTAGAACCTATTCCCAATACAGATTACTTTATAGGTACAGGCGTCTATTTACCTGAAATGGTTGATAACAATTAAGGGGACCAATT
>CAZGAS010000026.1:1992-15642 GCA_964523875.1 uncultured Planctomycetia bacterium
TTAAGGGGACCAATTAAGGGGACACGATACTTATATCTAAGAATTCTGGGGACGTAGTACTTAATAACACCAATTCCATAGGACTTAAGAGTTCTATCCCTAGAAAATCAACTAGTTTTCATTTTCCTCAAAAAATCCTCTGTATTTGTTACATGAATAATGATACAATAAATTCTGCAAAGATAGCCCCAATATTCGAAGCCTAAACCTCATAATAAAAAACATGCTATATGTCCCTAGGAAAATATTAAACAATAAAAACAGGATAAAAAGAGAGGCTGGTTTTGTTCTCTTTTTGTTTCTTCTTATAAGTATTGCAGGTTCAGCCTTTGCGTGGGCAATAGCGCTGTCAGAGCAGGAGATTACGGATATAGGCAACAAGATATTTGAGAATGAGTGTGCTTCAAGGGACGAGGGTTTAATTCAATGGAACAGAGGCGAGGATTTCTTGTCATGCGGAATAGGCCATTTTATCTGGTATTCTGAAGGATATGACGGGCTTTTTGAGGAGAGCTTTCCTGAGTTTTTAGATTACGCGAAGAGTATGGGCGCTGTTATTCCTGAGTGGCTCTTTTTGCCATGCCCGTGGAGTTCGCGAAAGGATTTTATTAAAGACAAAGATAGTATCAGGGTAAATCAACTGCGGGAATTTATAATAGTTACTAAGCAGTTGCAGGCAAGATTTATTGTAAGACGATTAAATGTCGCTCTAGAGTTAATGCTTGAAAACGCACCGGAAAAAGACAGAGAATTAATACAAAACAGGTTTGAGCGTATCGCCTCTACCTCATCAGGGACGTATGCCTTGGCAGATTATATAAATTTTAAAGGATTGGGCATATCAGTGTCAGAGCAATATAATGGCCAGGGATGGGGCCTTGTCCAGGTGTTGCTGCAAACGAGGGATGAAGGCTCAGCGTATGACGCACTTAAGGAGTTTGTCGCGACTGCAAATAGTGTTCTTGTTAATCGTGTAAAGAATGCCCCGCCTGAACGTAATGAAGAGAGATGGTTACCTGGCTGGCAAAACAGGGTTAATTCATATCTTAAGCAATAAGATAAGTGTTTTGTCCCAGGAATGCCATCCTGTGAAGGATAGCTATTATGAATGTGTATTTATTAGATGATACAAAAGTTAAAAATAAAAAGATGTATTCAGAATATGCGGAAAAGGTACGTACAATTATACGGAAGGTGATGAATCTCGGCCCTGAACAGAAGATAATTCTTGCCCAGACGGTTGGATATGAGAAATAAGTAAAACATGATAAGGCGCATTTTATGGATCGTTTAATCGCTGTAAAGACAAAAGAAGATATTCCGATTGAATACCGCTAGGGGCCTGCAGGGAAACCCTTTGAATATCATAATCTTGGGCATATAAATGATACTTATTCTAATCCCCAACTGCTTATCGGTATGTGTATGGATAGCCGCAAGCGCTTGCATATTCTTGATAACTTTGCTTTTATAATCAGGACAGGAGGGGCTAACCTGCGTTACAGTGAGTTGAAGGTTTCTTACGCGATCTATGTTGGCGGGGTGAGGCATATTGCTTTAATCGGACACAATAAATGCAGCATGGTCAACTTAATATCTAGGAGGGAGCAATTTATTCAAGGTCTCATTGAAAAAGCAGGCTGGAAACAAGAACCAGCAGAGAAGCATTTTGACCATTTTGTTAATATCTTTGAGATAGGCAATGAAATAGATTTTATCTTAAGTGAGGTGAAACGATTACGATCAAGGTACCCAAAAATAGTAGCCGCCCCGCTTATATATCGTATTGAGGATAACCTTCTTTATGTGATACGAGAGTAGCAGGTACTTTAAAGGGTTTTGCTGTATGCGTGTGATGTTTCCACTTTGTTAAGACTGAGATATTTTGGGCCTGCTTGATAGAGATAAGAAGATTGTAATTTAAAGTGCAACAAATAGGAGCATAAAAATAAAGCTCCACAGATCCGAAAAAATCTGTTATTTTGTAAGTGTGAAAACCAACAAAAAACAGGAGGATCTAATGGAGCTAAATAATAATACCACTAAAGGGAAGAAATATAAACATATAAATACAATTGAAAGATATAAGATAGAAGGATATTTAGAAGCTAAGAAAAGCATAAAAGAGATAGCTGAATTATTAGGTCGAGATAGATCAACAATTTATAGAGAAATCAAACGAGGCAGAGTGGTCCTGTTAGATTCTGAGTTAAGGAAGAAAGCGTGTTATAAAGCGGATGCAGGAGAGATGAGATATGAAGAGGCAGGCAGAAACAAAGAAAGAGCACTAAAGATCGGAAAAGACAGGCTGTTAGAACAATATATACGAAGAAAGATCCTCAATGATAGATATTCCCCGGATGCGGTTATAGGAGAGATAAAGCGTAAGGGTTTAAAGTTTAAGGGGATGATCTGTACCAAGACACTATATAATTACATTGATGCCGGTATATTCGCGGATATCAGCAATGAAAACTTATGGCAGAAGCGAAAAAATAAGAAAAAAAGATATCGTACACTAAGGAGAGTCTGCTTAAGGAATAAAATGGCTAGAAGGATAACAGAGCGGCCATTAGAAGCAAACGAGAGGCTTGAATATGGGCATTGGGAAGGTGATTGCGTAAAAGGCCCACAGAATAGCAAAACAAGCTTATTAACCTTAACAGAGAGAAAGACCCTAGAAGAGATAATTATTAAGCTTGAACAGGCAACACAAGAAGAAGTACAGAAAGCTATAGATAAATTAGAAAAGAAGTGCGGTAGAACATTTAAGCTGAAATTCAAGACAATCACCTTTGATAATGGCAGTGAGTTTTTAAACTGGAAAACACTGGAATTAAGCGTATTTGATAGAAAGACACGCAGAATAACAATATATTTTGCGCATGCATACAGTGCCTGGGAACGCGGCAGCAACGAAAATGCAAATAGAATTATTCGCCGTTTTATTCCTAAGGGTGAAGATATAGGCCATTTTGGCAGAAGCGAGATAAAGGATATCGAAAAGTGGATGAATAATTATCCAAGAAAGATTCTTGGGTACAGGTCAGCTAAACAGGCGGCCCAAGAGTGCTTGAGGAATAACAGCAACTTCGGACTTGACTTTGTTGCAGTATGAGTTACAATTCACCTGCTTGATAGAGATATCACTCTTTGCTTGACAAATCCCTTTCTTTTGTTACAATAACACCACCTTAGAAGAAAAGTGCAAGGAAACAGTTTGCATAAATCCAAAACACAGAGTAGTTTATCCCAAAAGGCGTAAGAAGATTGGCGCCTTTTTTATTTTAGAAGAAAGCTATAAGGATATGCCAAATCAGAAAAGAAGAAAAGATGTAAGAAACCTCGCTATTATAGCGCATGTTGACCATGGTAAGACCACCCTTGTTGACGCGCTCCTTAAATATACAGGTGCCTATGATTTTAAGGCAGGCGAGGTCGCGATAATGGATTCAAACCCACTTGAGAAAGAGAGGGGTATCACCATTCTTTCTAAGAACGCGTCTCTCCAGTATAAGGGGGTACAATTTAATCTTGTTGATACGCCCGGACATGCTGATTTTGGCAGTGAGGTAGAACGCATTCTTAAGATGGTTGATGGCGTGTTACTTCTTGTTGATGCTTTCGAAGGCCCCATGCCGCAGACTAAATTTGTTTTGAAGAAGTCATTAGAGTTACATTTAAAACCGATACTTGTTATCAATAAACTTGATCGCCCTCATGCCCGCCCGGATGAAGTAGCAGATATGACATTTGACCTCTTTTGTGAACTGAATGCTTCTGACGAGCAGCTTGATTTTCCTATTGTTTACGCTTCAGGAAAGGATGGTTACGCTATACGTGACCTTGACGAGCCGCGAGACTCAATGAAACCTCTTTTAGAGACTATTCTACATAGGGTGTTGCCGCCGATAGCTGATCCTGGTCTGCCTTTCCAGATGCTTGTTACAATGCTCGATTACGACTCTTATGTTGGCAGAATCGCTATAGGCAGGGTGTTTCATGGCTCTGTCCGTGTTGGGGATCCTGTGGCGCTTGTAAAACGTAACGGAACTATTGTCAAAGGTAAGGCAGCTAAGATAATGAAGTATCGCGGACTAATACGTGTTGAGGTTAATGAGGCCACAGCAGGAGATATTATATCCATTTCAGGGGTTGAGGATGTAGAGGTTGGCGAGACACTTGCGTGTGCCCGGGAGCCGAAGGGCTTACCTGCTATCAAGATAGACGAGCCTACAATCTCTATGTATTTTTCCCATAACACAAGCCCTCTTGCTGGAAAAGATGGAGGGAGGTTTTTAACATCACGCCATATCAGGGAGCGTCTTGGGCATGAGGCTATGATAAACGTTGGTATCAAGGTAGATGATGTCCCGGGAACAGAACGATTAAAGGTCTCGGGCCGTGGTGAACTTCATCTTGCTATTCTTATTGAGACAATGCGCCGCGAAGGCTATGAATTGGAGGTCTCCAAGCCGCAGGTTATTTTAAAGAAAATGGGCGGCAAGATGCTAGAACCTGTTGAAGAGGTGGTAATCGAGGTGGAAGATGATTACCAGGGCGTTGTTATGCAGGCTATTGGTACACGAAAGGCTAAAATGCGGGATATGAAAAAGACATCTTCCGGTACCTGCCGTATGGAATTTATTGTCGCTTCCAGGGCGCTAATCGGGTTTAGGAGCGAGTTTCTTATGATGACGCGTGGTAGCGGCGTTATGTATCAAAACTTTCTTGAATATCAGACATATAAAGGGGATATGCCGACCCGCCAAAGCGGTGTTCTAATTTCACATGGGCATGGCGATGCTGTGGCATACGCACTTTATAATTTGCAGGCCCGCGGTGAGATTTTCGTCAGGCCGGGAGAAAAACTCTATGAGGGTATGATTGTCGGCGTAAATAATAAAGGCCCTGATCTTATTGTAAACGCCTTGCGCGGAAAGAAGTTAACTAATATGCGCGCTTCAGGCAGTGACGACGCTATTGCGCTTACACCCCCCAGGCAGATGACACTTGAATTTACTCTCGAGTTTATTGAGGATGATGAGTTGGTTGAGATAACACCTAAGCATGTCAGGCTCAGGAAATTACATCTAACAGAAGTAGGCCGCAAGCGAGTTGCCCGTAGCATACAGGCATAACAACATCACAAATTGTCTCAATAGTATTTTCCCGTAATAAATAACCCGCAAAAGTTTTACTTTTATCTTACCATTCCGGTATAAGAATGATATAATCAGAAAAAAGGAGGTATGTATGGACAGTTCAATCTTTATCGCCAGGATATTTGGCCTCTCTTATCTGGTTATTGGCGTAGGTTTTATGCTTAATCGCAAGGCCTTTCAAAGGGCGATGGATGACTTCTGCAAAAACGCTGCCCTGGTTTTCTATGGTGGGATATTAGCGCTTGTTATCGGAATTGCTATTGTTTTGACACACAATGTGTGGGTAGCGAACTGGACCGTGATAATTACAATTATAGGTTGGCTTGGGCTTATAAAAGGGGTATGGATAATTGTTTTTCCAGGCACGGTATCTGGGTTTATGCAGGCATATCAAAAAAACAGTAATTTGATACTTATCCACTCAATTGCCGCGCTTGTTTTTGGAATTGTCCTGACATTCTTTGGTTTTTTTGCAGGATAGATCTTACGGACAGCAGCGGTTTTTTTACACGGGCGCATATGGAAGATGCATTATGTTTATAAGGACATTCGGCCTTTTAATGATGGCTGCGTTTTCAGCAATGCTCGGGCTCGGAATAATATCCCCGTTTTTGCCGGAATTGGTTCACAGGCATGGTGCCAATGGTTTTTGGATCGGCATGATATTTGCTGGTTTTGGTATATCCAGGGGTATAATAACCCCTTTTATTGGGCGTATCTCCGATAGGGTAGGTAGGAAGATATTTGTGGTTTTGGGCCTGATTATTTATACAGGAGTATCTTTCTTTTATCCAAAGGCGGTAGATGTTTACTCATTGACTCTTGTACGTTTTATCCACGGACTCTCTGCAGGTATGATCTTACCTATTGTTATGACATACGCCGGACAATTTTCCAAAGAGGGAGAGGAGGCTTTTACAACAGGTGCGCTCAATATGGTCCTTTATCTGGGGCTCGCGACAGGCCCGTTAATAGGAGGCGAAGTAGCGGAGAGATATGGTTTTGACGCTGTTTTTTATCTTATGGCTGCTCTAGGAGCGGTAACGCTCTTTTTGGTTATATTCTTTTTGCCTGAGATTAAAAGCAATATGTCTAGTGAGAAAAAATCCGAGATTCCCCTGCTGCGTATATTTTATAGACAACATTACGTGCGGGTTGTCCTAATAATGTCATTTGTCTCAGTAGCTCTTTTTGCAGTATTTATGTCATTTCTTCCGTCTATAGCTATAAAAGACTCTGTTGATATGATCCATATAGGTATAATCATGTCAACAGCAATATTAGCGGCGGGTTTGTTACAGATTCCGTTTGGTAAGATTGCGGATAGATATACACAGCCTGGCAAGATATTACAGAGCAGTGTTGGCATTTCTGTATCTATGCTGGCCTTGTTTGTGTTACCGTTTTGTCCTGATTTTAAGATGTTATTTTTCGCGGGATTCTTTATGGGCCTTGGCGCGGCAATATATGGCCCGGCGTTATCCGGTATTTCTGTAAAAATTGGCGAAAAGATCGGCATGGGAAGCTGGATGGGGGTTTTCTGGTCTGTTATGAGTATTGGGCTCGTTTTCGCTCCATTGACCGCGGGGATTATAATGGATAGATTCGGGGTGAATTCTGCTTTCTATTCCTTTGGCATATTTGCTTTTTTTAGTTTGCTTTTTTGCGCGTACTACGTTAGAAAAAAGCAGATTTGATGTTTTAGTTTTTTAGTTTATGCCTGCTTTGACATATTATGCAGACAGAGAGCTGCCGCACCTAGAATCGGAGCATATTTTGCTTCTCGAGAAAATTTTATTTTTAATTTCTTTATAGATCTCTTGAATGTAAATGTATTTATTTGTTTCCACATACTTTTTTCATAAAAGGCCTTTGCCGAGGCAACTGACCCCCCTATTATGATAGCTTCCGGGTCAATGGCAAACATTATAGTTTTTATTGCGTTACCCAGATGATACCCAAAATCTTCGAAAATCTTTAAAGCGGCCCTGTTATTATTCTTTGCTTTTTTACACAGTGTTTTACCGTCAATATTATATTTGTTTTTAAAGAAAAGCCCGCTGCAATAGTCCTCGTATCTTTTATCTTTATACGATATTTCACCAAATTCGCCAGAACCGCAATTAGAGTCTTCTAAGAGTCTGCCTCTGTTTATGATACCGGCACCTATACCGGTTCCTATAGCAAGCCCAACAAAGTTTTCGTATTGCCTGCCTTTTCCATATAGCCTTTCACCAACAGCAAAGCAGTTGGCATCGTTGTCTATGAAGACAGGGACATTGAATTCTGATTCCAATATAGACTTTAGGTTGACTTTTTTCCAGGACGGGATATTTACGACATCATAGATTATGCCTTTTTTTCTGTCAACAACACTGGGAACGCCAACACCTATTCCCCTTACCTTATTATTAAATAGCTTGCCAATGGTTTTTATAACTATATCTATGGATGCCTTCGCGTTATTTAAAGTATAATCTCCAAGTAGCGAATTGTTATATTTTATCACTTTTGATAGGAGCACATTCCCGGCACCAATTTTTGTTCCGCCTAAATCAACCCCGATTATTTGAAGTCTAGATCGCATGATATCCCCTTTAAGATTTTTCAGCATTAAATATGGTCTCGTTATTAACCAGAGGCTTAGCGAAGATAGCGACAGAGAGCATATACAACAGTGTGATATAGAGTGCCCCCATAGCCAATTTAAGCCCTATAATATTACCAATAGCCCCTATTATAAACGGGATTATCGCCCCTCCCATAATAGCTGAACAGAGTATGCCTGCAAATGTTCCATGATGATCCGGCAGAGAATTTAATCCTAAAGAAAATATACTTGGGTACATAACAGATAAAAGAAACCCGCATGCGGGAAACGCGATAAGCGCAATTTGCCCCGAGCCAAAAAGAGCAAGGGAAAGGGCAGCTAGCATAAGGAGTATGAATGAGGCAAATACTTTTTTTACATCAAAAAGTTTAAGTAGCCCAAGGCCTATTAAGCCCCCAACGGTCATCATGAGCCAGAAGTATGATAGGGTTCGCGCCCCAATTGTATCAGGATTGTAGCCATGATAAGTATCCAGAAAATTGGATATCCAGTTGTTAAGGCCTTGTTCTGTACCAACATACGCGAATATTCCAAAGAAGAAGAAGATTACTACCTTCTTTGACAGCAGATTGATAAGGACATTACCACCTTCGATCTTTTCCTCTTGGGAAGTTTTCACAATAGGAAACTTAATATATGAAAGGACTATTACCATAAGGATCGAAATAACCGTTGATGCCCAATATATTGAGACCCATGGCAGGTTTTTCGGTACCACTTTATATAAAAAAGAGAGCAGGGGGTTTGAGATATCAGCCTTTTGTAAATGCAGAACAAGATATGAAAATACAACAGGGCTTACAAAGGATGCCAATCCAAAGATTAATTGCGCTAGTATGCTGTTAAAGGAGTAGCGTTCTTTGCCTCCGGCTGTTCTTAATAATGGGTTAATAACGACTTGAAGCATTGCCATTCCACACCCGACTAAAAACAAAGATGGCAGAAATGTATAGAATGTAGGAAAAAGTACGAATAGAAGGTTTGCTGTGGCAGCCAATACAAAGGCTGCTATCATGATCTTTTTTTCCCCGTATTTTTCTACTAGGTATCCGGCAGGTATAGACATGATCCCATATGCGATAAAAAACGCGAATGGTAAGATGCCAGCCATGGTAAGGCTAAGATGGAGATCTTTTTTTGCGTCAGGCAATATAGGCCCTATTATATTAGTCAAAAAAGATATTACAAAAAAAGTGAACATAACTACCCAAACCATCAGGTTATTCCTTTTACTATTTTCCATTAAGGCTCCCTTTACTATGTAGTTAAACTGTTTCAGTAATTTTTTTAAGATTTTTTGGAGCATCCGGATCATAACCACGGCTAACTGCAAGACGAGCAACCATAGGATAAAAAGCCTGGATGATCATAAGTGGATCACAAAGCCTGTGAACACTCTCAGGCATGGGAAGCACCAGAGACGCGATATCATTGAGTTTCTTTTTAGGTAGTATATTTTTAGGGCAGGATAATATGATTTTGCCACCCAGTGCTTTTATTTTTTTGCTTAGGTTGACAACTCCTTCTAAAGACTTATCGTCTTCTGCAAATACGAGCACAGGATACCCTCTCTTTATGAGTGCGAAAGGTCCGTGCATTATCTCTGCCCCGCTGAATGCCTCCGCATGTAGGGAGGATGTTTCTTTGAATTTTAGCGCGGCTTCTTGCGCGATCGGAAAACAATACCCCCTTGCGATAACAAGAGTATCCTTGACCCCCTTAAGTAGTTTAATCGCTGGAGACCAGTTCATGGAGAGGGCTTTCTCAAGTGAAGATGGCAATTTGAGAAGGTCACTGGTAAGTTTAGAGTCCGCAGAGCAGATAGCTGTCATATGAAGTATGCCGGCAAGTGTCGCGATATAGCTTTTTGTTGCGGCAACAGCCTTCTCAGGGGCTGCGTATAAAGGTATTATGTATTCACTCTTTTTTGCAAGATGTGATTCCGGATTGTTAACAAATGCGGCAGTAACCGCGCCTGTTTCTCTCGCATATGCCATTACTTCGCATATATCAGGGCTCTCTCCTGATTGAGAGAGTCCTATTACAAGCGCGTTTTTAAGATTTAATTTTGCGTTATAAAGGGTTACTACCGAAGGCGCTGCTGAGGATGTAACAAGCCCCAGCCTGGTTTCAATGAGATATTTTGCAAATGTAGCCGCGTGGTCTGAACTCCCCCTGGCGATAGTTAAGACGAAAGCTGGTTTGTTCTTCTTTACACGTTTTGATAAGGATATCAGCGTTTTTCTTGTCCTGCTTATCTGCTTAGCTATGATTGCCGGAGCCTGCCTTGCTTCTTGTTCCATTAATGTTTCTTTTTGCATGTGCGTTATTCCCCTTTACTTAATATCTTAGTCATAAAGAATAATTTTTTCAAGAAGATTATACAAAAAACAGCTAAAAAATACATTCCTGGACGCGGATAAATATATTTTTATTTTACTTTATGTTATTATTAAAGTTATGATATTTTTTTAATTTACAATCAGAGATATATCTGATATTATAATGAAAATTATATTTAGTATATTATCATATTTAACCATTTCAAGCTAAAATAAACAGTATTAATCCTTATTTACGTTTTACGAGTATTGCATATGGCGCTAAAAACCCCTTATTATTTGATCGATGAAAGAAGATTGCTGGAAAACCTTAAGATTATACAACAGATAAGGGCCTCTTCCGGCGCTAAGGTTGTATTGGCGCTTAAGTGTTTTTCCTGCTGGAGCGTTTTTGGCCTTATGAAGAAGTACATGGATGGCACTACATCAAGTTCATTGTATGAAGCCAGGTTGGGCAGGGAGAAGTTTGGCAAAGAGGTGCACGCGTATTGTGTCGCTTATACAAAGGATGAGATCAGGGGTATTAGCAGGCTTTCAGATAAGGTTATCTTTAACTCGTATTCACAGCTTAAGAAATACTATCGAAGGGCGAAGGGCTGTGAGGTCGGATTGCGCTTAAATCCCGGTATTAGCTATTCTCATTATGACCTGGCAGATCCCGCAAGGCGCTTTTCCAGGCTTGGCGAGTCTGACATTTCCACTATTAGGGCCGCGTCTAAGCTTATAAGCGGAATAATGCTGCATTTTAACTGCGAAAATAGCGATATCAAGAACTTTGTCTCCAGCATAGATTATATAAGCCGTAAATACAGTTTTTTATTAAAAAAATTAAAATGGGTGAGCTTAGGTGGCGGTATATATTTCTCAAAGAAAGGATACCCTGTCGAGAAGTTTTGCGGGATATTAAGAGATTTTAGTAGCCGCTTTAACCTGCAGCTTTATCTGGAACCCGGAGAGAGCGCTATTACGAAATCAGCGGAATTGGTTACCAGTGTTGTTGATATTGTCCGCAATAAGATAGAGATAGCTATAGTTGACGCTTCAGTAGAGGCGCATATGCTTGATCTGTTAACCTATAGGTTAAACGCGAAGATAGAAAGAGCGGGTAGCGGAAGGTTCAAGTATATGGTAGCGGGTCGTTCATGCCTGGCAGGAGATATATTTGGTATATATCATTTTAAATCCAGACTAAAGGCAGGCAGTATAATTAGATTTTCTGACGCGGCAGGCTATACTATGGTTAAGAATAATTGGTTTAATGGCCTTGCTATGCCCTCTATCGCGGTAAAAAGGCTTAATGGGTCCATCGAGTTAACGCGTCAATTTGGTTATAAGGATTTTGTAAACAGTTTATCATAGGTTAGGCTGTCACATGATAAGGAGGATGCAATAAAAAATGAAGAAGAATGTATTAATAATTGGCGCCGGCGGTGTTGCCCATGTAGCCGCGCACAAATGTGGCCAGCAAAATGATATTTTAGGTGATATATGTATCGCGTCAAGAACGCAAGGCAAATGTGATACTATTATAGAAAGTGTAAAAAGAAAAAAACACCTCAAGGATACCACAAAAAAAATATATTCGCGTCAAATTGACGCCTTAAATATCCCCGCTGTGATACGCCTTATAGAAGATACCGGCTCGCAAATAGTAATAAACCTTGCCCAGGCATATGTTAATATGTCTTTACTTGAAGCGTGTATAAGAACATGCGTGGCATATATCGACACAGCTATACACGAAGAGCCTGATAAGGTTTGCGAAGACCCGCCATGGTATGCTAATTATGAATGGAAGCGCAGAGATATCTGCAAAGCAAATAATATCACAGCTATATTAGGCGCGGGTTTTGATCCCGGGGTAGTAAACGCTTACTGTGCCCTGGCAGCGAAGCGCTACTTTGATAGCATCGATACCATTGATATAATGGATGTTAACGCGGGTAACCACGGTAGATATTTTGCTACAAATTTTGACCCTGAAATAAATTTCCGCGAATTTAAAAAGGTATGGACATGGATTAACAAAAAGTGGGTCATGAAAAAGGTCCACTCTATAAAACTTGATTATGAGTTTCCTATTGTTGGCAGGCAGCCAGTTTATTTAAATGGCCATGATGAACTTCATTCCCTATTTAAGAATATTGATGCCGAGAGTATACGCTTTTGGATGGGGTTTAGTGATCATTACATAAATGTCTTTACGGTTTTAACAAACCTAGGGCTTACTTCTGAGAAACCTATCAGGACAGCGGAGGGCATAGAGGTCGTTCCTTTAAAGGTTATAAAGGCACTCCTGCCTGACCCTTTATCTCTTGCCCCTAATTATACAGGTAAGACCTGCATTGGTAATTTTGTTAGAGGCGTTAAAGACGGAAAAGAAAAAGAAATATTTATTTATAATACATGTGATCATGCACAGTGCTATAAAGAAGTAGAATCGCAAGCCATTTGTTACACTGCGGGCGTTCCACCTGTTGCCGCGGCAATTCTTGTTGCCAATGGTACTTGGGATACCAAGATTATGGTCAATGTTGAGGAATTGGACCCAGATCCCTTTATTAAATTGCTTGATAACATAGGGTTGTCAACTATAGTAGAAGAAAAGCCGTTGCCCCTCTTGCTGCCCTTACAGGCAACGAAAGAATAAGAGGTTCTATGGCAGTTATAAGAAAAATATAAAGCTAATTATACCCGCTATATGGTATAGTTATTTATGTTTTGCCATTGATAAGTAGGAGGCTAATTTTCTTGTCACTTGCAATAAAATGAGTTGCAAGGGCTTTTTATTTAGGTGTATAATTATAAAGATAGTTTTTGGTAAGATATACTGGTCGAGCCTGTTGTAATATAATATGGCAGTTTGTCTGTTGAGACATTAAAAATAGATTGACAAATACGGCCTATTTTTAGTATAAATATATCTCACATATTATACTGAAGGTTTTTGTTGTGATGCAGCGCACGAAACGCATGTTTTATTAATGCAAAAATCTGTAGCGTGAACAGAAAAGAGTAAATCCACTATGGCAAAATTTATTTTGCCTGAATAAATAAGGAGAGCGAAAGAATGAAAAAGAAGACCTACGGCTATGAGCTGATTATAGATCTTTATGAATGTGAGGTCGATATTATCAGTTCAAAGAAAAGGCTGCAGGAGTATATTGATAAGCTTTGCAAGCTGATAAAGATGAAGAAGTTTGGCAATACACTTATTCCGTATTTCGGGGATAACGCCGCTTATACAAAAGGATATTCACTGGTGCAACTAATAGAGACAAGTTCTGTAACAGGTCATTTTTCGGACCTATGGAAGACTGCCTATATTAATATATTCTCATGCCTGAAATATGATACGGATAAAGCAGCTAAGTTTACGAAGGAATTTTTCAAATCAAAGAGAATGAAAACCCGATTAATGATCCGCTAAGTTCCTGTATAGGAATTAGCATAATTCCCACGTGTTAAAAAATATGCGCGCATCTATGGTATTCAAATAATATGCTTAGAAAATTATGGTTTAAATTATTAA
>CAZGAS010000027.1:0-15634 GCA_964523875.1 uncultured Planctomycetia bacterium
CAACGAAGCACTTTAAAATTAATTTGGGTAACATTTAATGTGAGTCAATTCGCCGTTCAATTTTGACTTGTAAATTATCTTACCGCGAGTTATAATATATAATAACAATGGGGGGGTATAATGCCTAAACTTAAAGCAGTAGATTTTACACAGGAAGACCCTTGGCGCATTTTTCGTATTATGAGCGAATTCGTAGATGGTTTCGAGGCACTTTCAAATATCGGACCTGCTGTTACAATATTTGGTTCAGCTCGCTCCAAACCTACCGACAGATATTACAAACTTGCTGAAAAGATAGCGTTTAAACTTGCCAAAGCAAAATACGCCATTATAACAGGCGCGGGTTTAGGCATAATGGAGGCCGCGAATAAAGGCGCTAAAAAAGCAGGCGGTAAATCAATCGGCCTTAATATTGATATACCTGTTGTCCAGAATCCAAACTCATACATAACAGATATGATTGATTTCAGGTATTTCTTTTGCCGTAAGGTTATGTTTGTAAAGTACGCTTCAGCCTTTGTGGTGGTACCTGGCGGTTTTGGCACTATGGACGAGTTTTTTGAGTCTATTACATTGATTCAGACACAGAGGATAGAACCGTTTCCGGTAATTTTAATTGGCAAGGAATATTGGAAAGGTCTTATAGATTGGATGAAAGTTACGATGCTTAATAGCCATCTTATCAGTAAAAAGGATCTTGCCCTTTTTAAGATTACCGATGATCCTGATGATGTTTTGCGTATTATAAAAAATTTTTACAAGTAGTAATCTATGACTGTCATGGTTAAAAACGGACCACCTTCCGCTAGAAACCTAAAGCCCATCCTGCTTAAGGTGTATAGTTTTCTTTATAAGATATATGGCCCGCAACGTTGGTGGCCCGCTAATTCAAGATTTGAGGTTGTGGTTGGCGCTATCCTTACACAGAACACAAATTGGTCCAATGTGGAGAAGGCAATTAATAATCTCAAGAAAGAGAAGCTCTTGTCTCCATCAATCCTGCACAAAATTAATCCAGAGAGGCTTGCCGCGTTAATACGTCCGAGTGGCTATTATAATATGAAGGCAAAGAGGCTGAAAAATTTTCTTAATTTTCTTTTTTCAAATTACAACGGAAAGCTAAGCAGCATGAAGCGCGTACCTATTGAGGTCTTGCGAAAAGAGGTGCTAGGGGTCGATGGCATTGGTCCTGAGACAGCGGATTCTATACTATTATACGCGTTAGATAAGCCGGTTTTTGTTATTGACGCGTATACACGTAGGATAACGGAGTGTCTAAACATAGCGCGCCAAGGCATTAGCTATGATGACCTGCAGGCTATTTTTACACAAAATTTGCCGGTTAACGCAGGGCTTTTTAATGAATTTCATGCCCTAATTGTTATGCATTCCAAGGCTATATGTAAGGCAAGGCCAAATTGCGAAGAATGTATCTTTCATAGCGAAAAAAGGAAGAACAGGTGACTGTCTCAACAATTTCCATAGAACTCAGCACTAAAGGAAAGACCGATATAGTAGATATAACCTCGCGTGTCAATGATAGCCTTAAGAAGGTTAATATCTCCTGCGGTATAGTTACGGTATTTGCTATAGGGTCAACAGGAGCTGTGACAACAATAGAATATGAACCCGCGCTTGAAAAAGACTTAAAGAGGTTTCTTGAGACCATTATTCCTACATCCGCGCACTATGACCACGATGAGACATGGGGGGATGCTAACGGCCATTCGCATATTAGGGCCAGCCTGCTTGGTCCATCCCTGACAGTGCCTTTTAATGATAATACGTTATGCTTGGGTACATGGCAGCAGATAATATTTATAGATTTTGATAACCGTCCTCGCAAACGAAAGGTTATTTTACAGTTTGTTGGCCAGTGATATGGATAATTTTAATCAGTATTATGACAAATTAAATTCAAGCCAGAAAGAGGCGGTAGATACAATAAGTGGCCCGCTTCTTGTTCTCGCGGGCCCTGGTACGGGAAAAACAGAATTGCTTTCTGTTCGCGCCGCGAATATAATACACGCGAAAAAAGCAAATCCTGAAAACATCCTTATTCTTACCTATACAAATGCCGCCGCGAAGGCCATGAAAGAACGCCTTGTTAAAATATTAGGCCCGCATGGATATGATATAGAGACAGGCACGTTTCATAGTTTTGCTAATTCCATACTCCTCGATTCTGAAGAGGCCGCGGACTATGTCCAGGAAAAGATACAGATAACAGATATAGAGAGGGTAAAAGCCTTTGAGTATATACTAGACCATACAGACGGAATTGATCCGATAAGACCTTTCAGGGCGCCTTATATCTATCGTAATGCGATAGAGAATAAAATTAGTGAACTGAAAAAAGAAGGTATCGGGCCTAAGGATTTTGAGAAGATAGTCCGCCATTTAAAAGATGATGATATCTATCTTGAAAAGAAGCATTTACCAAGAATTAAGGCCCTTGCCGTTGTATACAAGCTTTACGAGGAATATAAGGCAGGTAAGAATAAAGAGCTTTTTGATGACCGTGGAAGGTATGATTTTGATGATATGATAATCTTTGCTCTTGACGCGATAAGGAAAGAGAAAGAGCTTAAGAATACTTTGCACGGCAAATACACGTTTGTCATGGTAGACGAATTTCAGGACACGAACGGTGCGCAGCTTGACCTGCTTCTTGAGCTCGTGGATTGTAATAACCCAAACCTCTGCTGTGTCGGAGATGATGACCAGTCAATCTATAGGTTTCAGGGCGCTTCTGTAGGCAACTTTAAGCTTCTGAAATCACGATTTACAAGTCTGAAGACGGTCTCGCTGAGAGATAATTATCGATCAACTAAAAATATAATCATGATATCCGATAAGATAATAAAGAGCCTTCCTGATGCAGAGAGGGTGAGATCAAAAGAGCTCAGGCCTAAGAAGGATTACAGCGACAAGAGGATAGAGTTTCACGAACTTACTACCGAGGCTGAGGAACTCCTTTTTATAGCAAATAAGGTAAAGGAGATTAAAGAGCGTATCGAGGCATCAAGTGAGATGCCTGATCAGGAGAAGGAGCATCCTTATAACAATATAGCGATACTTGTGCGTAAGAGAAAAGATATTCTGAAGATAATAGACACCTTTTTAAGGGCAGGCATACCATACGCGACTGATGGAAAAGAAGATATAGCACCTGAAAAAAGGGTTAGGCAGATGCTGGATGTTATCGCGCTTTCTGATAACAGGGCAATTACCGCTTTGCCAGAAAAAGACGCCTTGCTCTACAGGGTGCTTATAAGTGATTATTTCCAGATTCCCATGAAAGATATACTGGAATTTATCAGGCATCTCCTGCGAAAGAGGACGCGCAATAAAGAGGGTAAGCTTGCTTACGCTATTACGTTTTACCAGGAATTTCTATCCTGTTTTGACTCTCTGGATATATCTGCCCCCTTGACCAAGAAAGACGCGAGGGCCTTACCAATATGTAAAATTTTAGCATTTAACGACCCATATTTAATCACAAAAGCGGCATGGACCATAAGGAGGCTATTTAATGGTGTAAGTACGCGCCCCGTACATGCGGCGCTTCTCCAATATATTGAGGATGCGGGTATCTACAGATATATTCTCAAGGCATATAAGGATGATGCCCTTCTCAGGATAAGGGACCTTCGCGCGTTAACATCCTTTATTAATATGATAAAAGAGTCAGATCTTAATAATCCATCTTTAAGCCTTTCCGATTTTATAGAAGAGCTTGAGACAAAGAGAGAACACGGGATATCGCTTCAGGGCGAGCTTGTCACTAAGAGCCAGGACGGGGTAAGAATATTTACCGCGCATGGGTCAAAGGGGCTAGAGTTTCATTCTGTTATTATACCGTTTTGCCTGCAGGATAAGAACTGGCCTATGCGCCTAAAATCAGATCTGATACCACTGCCCCCGGAAATATTTAAGGCAAAGGAGAGGGTGCTCGAAAAAAACAAGGTTAAGGAGCTGAATTTTTATGATGAGACAAGGCTTTTCTATGTAGCGTCAACACGAGCGAAGGCAAACCTCTTATATACAGCCAGCCCAAAACCCGGGGCTATAAGCAGTTCATATCTTCCTGTGATAGGGCTGGAGAGTGTTGCCGGAGAGTCCATAGCTACAGAAGAAGTTGTTCTGGCGGACTCGCTTGCGGTTACAAATAAGCAGGACCCTTTTATTGGGACTGAGGCTGTCTTGAAAGACATGGTAACCAACCTTACACTTAATCCCACAAGCTTGAACAACTACATAAACTGCAAACGAAAATTTTTATATACTGACGTATTGCGCTTACCATCTCAAAAAAAATTGGGGCTTACTTTTGGAAATTGCGTGCATAAGGGCCTCGAGGATGTTTACAATTATTTTATGGTCCAAGATGAGTTTCCAAATTTTAAGTTTTTTAAGGACTCTTTTATAGATGAACTCAGGTACCAGGGGGTTGAGAAGGAGATTGAGCTTTCATGCCGCAGACAGGTCGAGACGCTAAGGAACTGGTTTAAGGCTGAGTCAGTCGCGCCTGTTAAGCCCATTGCCCTGGAGAATAAGCTGGTAATTATGCTTGAGGATGATCTTATCTTTACCGGAAAATACGATAAAACTGAGTTTGTAGATGGAAAGGCGCCTTATGTGCGCGTTGTTGATTACAAAACAGGAAAGCCTGATGAACATATAAAAAATATTATCTCCGGAACACAGGAGCTCGCGGATAGTGACTGTGAAGGATATCTAAGGCAGTTGATCGCTTATAAGCTCCTATTCGACAAGGACAAATCCAGAAACAATAACAACATAGTGACTGAGGGGCTGCTCGTTTTTATTGAGCCTGTTAGAAAGACTGTGATAAAGTATGGCTTAAAAGAAGGTGAGTTTTTGAATAAGCTGGTAAAGATAAGCGACGAAAAGGTTGAGGAACTTGAAGGGGTTATAAGGAGCTGCTGGAAGTCTATCAAGGGCCTTGACTTTTCTAAGCTTGCAGAATATGATGATAGCGCAAAGAGGTGCGGAAGGTGCGACTATAAAAATATATGCTGGCAGTAGCATCTTTCCTTTGAAGGCACATTTTAGTATGGTAAAATGTTATCGTGCGATTACATCTTAAAATATATAATGGCTATACAGATACTCATGAAAAATGAGATTGGAGGTATGGGATGATATTTAATCTTTTTAAGAAAAAAAAGTCCGCTAAATCGGTTAAGAAGCCGGTGCCTGAAGGTAAGCCTATAGGAAGAATAACACATTATTTCAGCCGGTGCAAAGCAGGCGTTATAAAACTTAAAGGGCCTTTAGCCGCGGGTGAGACAATTCATGTGCAGGGCCATACAACAGATTTTAAGCAGAAGTTGACATCTCTCCAGATTGACAACAAAGATGTGGAAAAAGCTAAAAAAGGCAGTGAAGTAGGCTTTATTGCCAAAAAGAGAGTAAGAAGCAATGACCTGGTGTATAAGGTTTAACCCATTTAAAATATAAGAAAAGGTCCTGAAAATAGTTATGAACCAGTATAGATCAGGTTTTGTAGCCATTATAGGCAAGCCCAATGTGGGCAAATCTACTTTATTGAATACCTTTCTTAGCCAGAAGTTGGCTATAGTATCAAACAAGCCCGAGACTACCAGGGATAATATTCTTGGTATAATAACAACAGCGGATAGACAGGCAATCTTTGTAGATACACCCGGTATGCATAAGCCGCACCTATTGCTTGCCAAGTTAATGGTAAACAAAGCCGAGAACTCTCTTCTTGGCGCGGACCTTATTATCTTTCTTATTGAGATGACATCGGGTATTACTGAAGCGGACCATATGATATTAGAGAAGATAAAAGAGTCAAAAAAACTTGTAATCGTCGCGCTTAATAAGATAGATATCGCGAAAAAGTCAAAGCTCCTGCCTGTTATAGATGAATTGAGAAACAAATACGCGTTTAGCGATTTTATACCAATATCTGCGCTATCCGGTGATAATATTAATACACTCAGGGATAAAATATTCGACCTTTTGCCTGTTGGTAACAAACATTATCCTGCTGAACAGGTTACGGATAAGGACGATATCTTTATAACCGCCGAGATAGTAAGAGAAAAGGTTCTTATGCTAACAAGAGAAGAGGTCCCCCATTCTGTAGCTGTTGTGATTGAAAAATTCGCGAAACGGGAGGACAAGGATATCCTGGATATTAACGCTACTATCTATGTTGAGCGTGAGTCGCAAAAGGCGATTATAGTAGGCAAGAAAGGTTCTATGGCAAAGGAGATAGCGACTTTAAGCAGGGTTGAGCTTGAGGAGAAATTCCGGATCAAGATATTTATGCAGTTATGGGTAAAGGTTTTAAAAAATTGGCGTAGGGATGAGATAGCTCTTAAAAAACTTGGGCTAGGATAGGTAAGTGAGGAGCGAAACGATTGGATAGTACCAAGGCAAAGGTATATTCTAGCGGGAAACGTAGGATTGCTGTATGTGAATGGGCCTTAACGCTTATTTTCTTTACCGGCCTTTTCTTAAGTGGCGGCTCTCAGCTGCTGATCTGGCTGGCGCTTATGGTCTCCCAGAATCCTTACATTGTAGTCATTGTATATATTACAATCGCGGGAAGCCTTCTACAGATAATTCTCTTGCCGCTTGATTATACAACATCTTTTAGCATGGAACATGATTTTGGGCTTTCACGGCAAACCTTATTATCATGGATAACTGATTATATAAAGAAAACCCTTTTTTCCGGATTGCTTTATGTTGTCATGATAGTAGCCCTCTATTTTTTCATAAGAATATCCCCTTCTTTTTGGTGGCTATATTCCGCCCTCACCTATTTTCTTATGAGTGTAATACTCGCGAAGATATTTCCGCAGATAGTGATACCCCTGTTTTATAAGCTCACAAAGACTACAGATGAAGCGCTTAAAGAAAAGCTTACACGACTGGCGGATAAGATGGGTGTGCAGATTCTCGACATTTACACTATAGGCCTGGGCGCTAAGACCTCAAAGGCTAATGCCGCGGTCTGTGGCTTGGGTAAGAGCAAGCGAATTCTTCTCTCTGATACCCTGCTTGAAAGTTACACCCCTGATGAGATAGAAGCTACGCTTGCGCATGAGCTCGCCCACCACAAGTACCAGCATTTCTGGAAACTAAGTTTTTTAAATGGTTTCTCCATGTTATTGAATTTTCTAATCATTAAACTTATCTTGGATACAGCCCTATCAGCTGGGGTGATTCCCGTGATACACAGTATAAGCGCGTTTCCGTTAATAGCGATTGCATTTACCCTATACAGCATATGCGCGCTTCCATTTTTAAACCTCGTCTCAAGAAGGTATGAAACGCAGGCGGATACGGATGCTGTAGGCATAACAGGCAAGCCTTCTGTCTTTAAGGAGCTTATTCAGAAGTTGACTCTCCAAAATTTGTCGGATCCTAACCCAGGTATTATCGCAAAGTACTTTTTTTATGACCATCCCCCGGCATCCGAAAGAGCAGAGTCTATAAAAAATTAAAAATAAAACCCGAGATATTTATACTTTTTTCTTGCGCCAATTTTTTATTTATGCTATTATAAAAAAAACTAAGGGGGTGAGTGACGTGAAGAAGATGTTAATATGCGCATTATTGGTTTGTGTAGCAATTAGTACGTTTTCATTATCAGCCATGGCAGAGGATAAGACAAAGGCTAAAGGTAAGGATAAAGTGCAGAACACAACTAGCAATGTCCTGTTGGGCTGGACAGAGATACCAAAGGCTGTAGTAGCGGTAACAAAGGATTCAGATAACCCGTTTCTTGGTATTACTGTTGGACTGCTTAAGGGCATAGCAAATGCCTTCGCAAGGACAGTATCAGGTGTCGCGGATATCGCGACTCTTCATAAGGCAGGACAGGAAGAGGTTGTAAAGCCTTCAATGATACCTATTCCTGATAATTCAGCAAAATAACATTTTACTGTATAGCAGGGTAAAAATCCTATACAATAAAAGTTAGCGCTTAAAGCGCATGTTTTACGTTATTTTTTACATATAACTGATACAAAGGGGTTGTCTATTGGCAGCCCCTTTGTATATTAAATAACTGTTTTAATATTCTTTGCCAATGAGATTATCATTATTATTAGTCACCATCCTTATTCTTGCTGCCTGCGGTTGCGCGAGCAACAAGGTATATGTAGACTCTTTAAAGGTTCAGGGCCTTGGCGCTGTAGTCAGGTTTCCCGCGGGTAGTATAGTGCCTATTAATCTTAAGCGTGTAATATCAGGTAGTCTCATTGAACTGACAAATAATGAGCTAGCCTCTTATATAGGTCTTTATGTGCCTGATATAAATACAATACCTGAATATGCCAGAAGACTAAATGAAGACCTGGTTATGGACAGTGATATTCGCCTGGAATTTGACAGCCTAGAGCGTGATGTTAAGGGCAGGCTTTTAGTTTATGTCTTTATGGCTGACGCGAGGCTTGTTAACGCGGAGATTATCAGGGCAGGCCTCGCGAAGGCCCTAATAGTGCCCCCCAATCAGAAATACAAGCAAGAGCTTCTTGCGGCAGAAGAAGATGCCCGTAAGAATAAGAGGGGTATCTGGTCTGATGATTTTAATGCTAAATAAGTATGCTAATAGCCATCGTTTAAAGACTGGATATTAAATACCCAGTATTGACAGTAATACTATGATACTGAATAATTCCTGGAATAAAAAAAGGGGTAAACCATGAGCGTATTTGTCTTTATAGCGATAGTTGTAATAGCCTATTTTGTGGTTAAAATTGGCGCAGCCGCTTTCGAGTTAACAGGCCTTAATCCTCAACAGGCGAACTTTCAGTCTGTTTCAGCCTTTACAGGAACGGGTTTTACAACAAGAGAGGCAGAGCTAGTTGCGGCTCATAAAGACAGGCGGAAGATCGCTTCCGTGCTTATGATACTGGGCAGCGCGGGGTTTGTTACCCTGATAGCTACCCTTGTTACAACAATAAATAGCAATGAGCCCGTAGCGTTGATTATTCCTTCACTTGAAAACTTTGTTCCCTTATTCCTTGTTCAATATGTCAATCTAGGTATTGTCCTTATCCTGCTTTTTTTAGTGTATAAGATTTTTCACTTAAGCACCTTGTCCAGCTTTCTTATGAGCAAGATACAGGAGCAGATGGTAGATAAAAAACTTTTACAGCGCGCCAGATTCGAAGAACTTCTTTTAAATGCCAGGGGTTATGGAATTTCGCAGATAGAGCTTACCAGAAAGAACCCCCTAACAGGGAAGACCCTTTCAGAGTCAAAGCTACGCTCTCATGACATACTCGTACTTTCTGTGGAAAGAGACCAGGAGCATATAATCAATCCTGTCGCGACAACAAGGCTAAGGTTGCATGATACGCTTGTCTGTTTTGGTAAACTTGAGAATATAAGAACAGTTGCTTACGAGGATGATAAGTAGCGATTTATTTTGGCAGATGGTAAAATTTATATGAGGTTTTAAAATAGGGGTGAGAGATTATCCATGGGCCTGCGCATGAAAAAGTAATGTGCGGGCTAAGTTTTTGTGGACACAGGTCGCTATTAGGTATATATTGAAATGACTAGTCACTTTTTTAAAATAAGGTAGATTGATGAGCGATAAACCCTTTATTTCAATAGTAATCCCTATAAGAGATTTCGAGCGTACAATAGATAAGAGCTTTGAATATCTCTTAAGCATTGATTATCCGCATCAGGACTGGGAGATCATAATAGCTGATGGTGGGTCCACAGATAAGACGCTTGAGATAATCAACGCATGGCAGGAAAAGTATGACTTTATTAAACTCATTAATATACCTGACTGTCCATCACCCGCATTCGCGCGGAATAAGGCTTTAGATATCGTAAAAGGTGAATATATCTTTTTCACTGATGGTGACTGCGCGCCATGCAAGGATTGGGTGAATATAATGCTTTCCAAATTCGCTAAAGACCCCAAGATAGGCGCTGTTGGCGGCGAGATATATACCCTGAGGGTAGATCAGGATAATCTTACAGAAGCTTATTGCGAACACTTCAGGTTTAATATGGTATCCCCAAGATATGGTTTTATTAAAGAAGGCTTATTTCCCGCGCTATCGGATAGGGCGCCAACGCAGATAGCGGGGCATAGGGCTTATTTTTTTGTTACCGCAAATGTAGCTTATAGAAAAGAAGCTCTTGATGACGCGCACGCTAGGTTTTGGCAGCATCCAACAGGTGAGGATATGGATATGTGCCTGCAGATTGAAAACAGGGGGTGGAAGTTATATTTCGCGCCTGAGGCAAAGGTAGACCATATGCACCGCTCTAATTTCAAGGCATTGGAGAAGGTCTGGTCCAGTTACGCGGCTGCGCATCCCGCGCTTATTGATAAATACGCATCAAAAAACTTTGAAGTGGTCCTGCAATTTATAGGCAATTACCCTAACAACCCTGTCTTGAAAATACCTTCTCCGATTAGGGGGTTTCTTTATCTGGGATGTTTTCATTTAATGCATATCTTCGCTTTTATCTTTATCCTTGGACTTATCAGCTTTATACACAATCCCGGGAGCATGCCCGCGGCCTTTTTTACGATAGCTGCTTTCTTTCTTGGGATATATTACGTTTATAAATTTTCCTACTGGTGCTGGTTTATGAAACCACGTAAGTATTTTTTTACATGGTTTAGGATGAAATACCTTACAAACTTAAGCTTTATAGCCGGGGGCCTTAAGGACGCAAAAAAGTATAAGGTCTTTTGTGTCGAACCTAGTTTTTGAGTAAAAGAGCCGCGGAATAGATAATAATGAGAAAAGAGATTGAATATAAAAAATTTATTGAGGCCTTGTCAAAGGACGCCGGTGCGTTTCTTAAGTGCCGTCTTGGCAATATAGGAAAGATTTCCTATAAAGGCAGGATAAACCTAGTTACAGATGTTGATAAGGGATGCGAGGCCATTATACTAAACAAGATAAAGACCGCTTATCCCGAGCACAGAATATTGTCAGAGGAAGCAGGTAAAGACGGCGCGGATAAATCCGGATACCTGTGGTTAATAGACCCGTTAGATGGCACAACAAACTACGTGCATGGATTCAATTTTTTTTGTGTCTCGATCGCCCTTATGAAAGATGACATCCTTATAGCAGGCGCTGTCTACGACCCGATGCGCGATGAGCTCTTTTCAGCTGTGAAAGCAGGTGGCGCGTTTTTAAACCACAAGCGTATTAAGGTTTCAGGCATAAGGATGCTTGATAAGGCCCTGCTGTCAACAGGTTTCCCATATAGGCTTGGCAATTCAATGAGACAAAATATAGATAATTTTGTAAAGTTCTTGATGCTATCTCAGGCAGTACGCAGGCCTGGTTCAGCTGCCCTGGACCTTTGCTATGTTGCCAGTGGAAGATTTGATGGGTTCTGGGAAATGGAGCTTAACCCCTGGGATACCGCGGCTGGGGTACTGATAGTCAAGGAGGCAGGGGGCCATGTTACAAATTTCAAGAACGAGTCATACAGTCCTTTTATGGGGCAGATAGTAGCCACAAATAAATATCTCCACAAGAAAATACTTAGTGTTCTAAAAAAGAGACCTCTCAAGAGATTATCAATATAGCGCGGGCAACCTCAGTGATAAAAATAATAAAGAAACATACGTTAAAGAAAGAGACCCTTTTAAAGCGCGTAAATGTCTTAGGTATCGCCGCGAGTCCTCGGAGAAACGCGAATTCAGAGGTATTGCTTGATAGCGCTTTAGCAGGCGCCAGAGCTAAGGGTGCCAAGACAGAGAAGGTCGTGTTAAACCTATTAAAGATAAGGCCCTGCCAGTCCTGCGCCAAGTGTTCAAAAACAGTAACATGCTATATCATGGATGATATGCGGGTTCTTTTAAGGAAGCTTAAAAACTGCGATGCCTTGATAATTGCTTCACCCGTCTATTTTGGTACGGTTACGGCACAGCTTAAAATCATGATAGACCGCTGCCAGCCTGTCTGGGCCGAGAAATATCTTCGTAAAAAATACGTTACAAAAAACAGAAAAGGCATGTTTATATCAGTGAGCAGCCATAATAATAAGCGTTTTTTTAGAAATTCAAAAGAGGTAATAAACATACTCTTTACAGTGCTTGGTATCAGGTTATCGCAGGAGATGTACGTGCCTTGCCTGGAAAATAAGTCTGCCGCGCGAAATAATTCATTGCTGGTTAAAGAAGCCCTTAAACGCGGACAGGGCCTTATAGCTTCTAACCCTCCGCGGACGCGCTAAAGAATAATATGTGGATATTTCTCGCGCTGCTGAGTGCTTTTTTCACGGCAACAACAGCCGCTGTTTCAAAAATAGCTTTAAGAGATAACGATGCGTACCTGGTTGGATGGGTTCGCTGTGTTATGAGCCTGCCCATATTATTGTCACTCCTTTTTTTTATAAAAATTCCCCATCTTGACCCAGTATTTTTTTATACCATGCTTTTTCTTTTGCCATTAGAGTTGGTTGCCTATCTGCTTTACCTAAAGGCGCTGAAACTTTCACCGCTTTCACTTACAATACCATTTATGGCATTGACACCGGTATTTATGATACTTACGTCAAGATTGATCCTAGGCGAACATATCCTGCCTATGGGTATCGCGGGAATCTTACTTGTATTTATAGGCGCATATATATTAAATTTAAAGATGCACAACTATAGCCTACTGGGTCCGATACGTTCTATCATGGAGGAGAGAGGTTCTGTATATATGATAATAGTCGCTTTTATCTATAGTCTAACCGCTGTTTTAGGTAAACTTGCGATAGGTTATTCAAGTCCCATGTTTATCATCGCTGTATATTTTCCTGTTATAACTATTCTCTTGACACCGATTATGATTATTCGATTTAGGAAGGGCAAGGCGAATTTAAATAATTTAGCACGCCAAAAAATACTATTCATATCATTAGGGGTATTATTTTCTATAACAGTCCTGGTCCATTTTTTAGCGCTTAATATGGCTTCCGCCGCATACATGATAGCATTAAAACGTTTAAGCACGGTCTTTGGTATTGTCTATGGCTGGCTCCTATTTAAAGAAAGGCATGTAATCAGCAGGCTTTTAGGGGCAGGTGTTATGGTATTAGGAGTTATATTGATATCGCTTGCCCAGCAATAAAGGCCCTGTTTAAATTATTACGTCCTTAAAATCGGTATGACGTTACAAAATGTGCTTGCATTATAGCGCGAATATACATATAATTAATATTAATCATTATTTATTCAACATTATATAACAACTTATGCGAATTATATATATTTTTATTCTACTGCTGTTAGCCAGTGGATGCAGCAGTGTAAATGCCCCATCTACGCCTTTTCAGGAATGGACACCACCTGAATATTGCAATACTTCCCCATCAGAAGATGGTTCCCAAAGTTTTATACGTTCTAAAAAACCGGATTTTGCCGAACCGCTTACCCTTGCCATGCTTTTGGATATCGCGCTTAAAAACAATCCTGTGACACGTCAATCCTGGCAGGAGAGTCGCGCTAAGCAGGCGATACTTAAACAGGAGCAGAGCCAGTTCTTCCCGAAAGTGACCATAAACGCGGATGGTACTCGTGAAAAATCGGTCGCTACCCTGGAATCCGGAAATACAAATGACTTAAAATACGGGCCATCAGGTAATGCCGAACTTTTACTTTTTGATTTTGGAGGAAGAGACGCGGAGATAGAGATAGCGTATCAGGATATGCTTTCTTCGGGCTTTCAGTTTAATCAGTCGCTTCAGGACCTGATATTGGATGTTGAGCAACAATATTACGGGCTATACAGTGCGATCTCAGGCCTTGAAGCGGCAGAGTCAAATGTGGTTGACGCGAAGGCATCATTAGAGTCAGCTGATATAAGATTTCAGGTAGGCCTCGTTTCCAAACTTGATCCACTTCAGGCAAAATCAAGCTATGAAGATGCCTTATATAACTTGGAAGACGCAAAGTATGCCTTAAGGACCGCGAGCTCGGGGCTGTCTACTATATTAGGTTATAGCGCGGATACTAAGATAGCTATAATAAACCCTGGTAAGGAGATGCCTACTGATATTGACAAGCAGGATGTATCTGAGATGATTGATAAGGCATTGTTGACAAGGCCGGATATACAAGCGGCACGCGCGAATTTAAAAGCAAAGGAGGCAGCTGTTAAGGATGCTAAATCCGCTCTTTTCCCACAGGTAAGCCTTGGCGGTACCATGGGGCAAAACTGGTACAAGTACTATAATGAGAAACGCCCGCGCGATGATGACTACGCGTATACTGGCTATCTCAGCCTTGAATGGGATATCTTTGACGGTTTCTATAATTGGAATAAAAAGCTTGAGGCGGAAGCTGAAAAATCCGCTCAACAAGCCAACCTTGTAGAGCTTGAGCTTGAGGCAAGCGCTGATGTATGGTCAAAATATTACAATTACACCACCGCTGTTAGCAAACTCAATTTCAGCGAGTCATTCCTAGAAAGTTCGAAAGTATCATATGGCTTAGCCTTCGAAGGTTATGGAGCCGGGCTAAAGAATATACTTGACCTCCTGCAGGCCCAGAGCGCGCTTTCAGACGCGAGGTCAAAATTTATAACTTCAAGAAAAGATCTTTTTGTAGCGGTAGCGGAACTTGCCCACGCTACAGGTACACTTAAAGCAGGTTTAGCGCAGGAAGAAGAGGAGCAGAATAGATGAAATCTTTCAATTATAAAGAGTTACTAAAGCGCTTAAAGTCGTATAATTACACCTCTCTAGACACGTACAGGCAATTTCTAAAGAATCCTAAGTTTAGAAAAGGGCTTCTACTCGTCGCAATATTTATTATAGCCATTACCTTCCTTAAGAGCTGCATGTTCAAGCCTAAGCAGGCTCTTACCCCGCCAAGGCCTGTGCAGACAGCATCAGTTATTAAAAAAGATGTGCCTATATATATAGAATCGTTCGGTACGTTATCGGCGCTAGAGAATGTAGATATACAGTCGCAGATAACGGGAAAGATAAAATCAGTTAATTTTACTGAGGGTGACGAGGTCTCTAAAGGGGATCTCCTTTTTGTAATAGATACTAGTGAATATGTAGCACAACTTCAAAAGGCAGAGGCATCTCTGGCGAAGGATATAGCGGAGTTAAAATTAAATACCGATAAGCTTAAACGAAACAAGACGTTAGTTGAAAAAGACCTTATATCAAAGCAGGATTTTGAATCTCTCCAGACTGAAGTTGAAGCTAGCAAGGCCGCTGTTGAACTGGATAAAGCAAACGTAGACCTTGCGAATATAGACCTGGGCTACTGTTATGTGCAGTCACCTATTGACGGATTAACGGGAAAGCGTCAGGTCGATCCGGGTAATATAGTGACCGCTAATAGCGGCTCTATCTTGGTAAACATTAAAAGTGTAGACCCTTATTATCTCGATTTTACAATATCCGAAAGATTGCTTGCTGACTTACTTGACGCAAAATCAAAAGGTGTTTTAAAGGTAACGGTTAGGCCGGAAGGTGACAAAGACAATGAAGTAGAGGGCGAGCTTGTTTTTCTTGATAACTCAGTAGACGATGCGACAGGAACCATTTTTTTGCGCGCGATAATCTCAAATAAAGACAGAAAGCTCTGGGCAGGACAGTTTGGCACTGTACACCTTATCTT
>CAZGAS010000028.1:0-6505 GCA_964523875.1 uncultured Planctomycetia bacterium
CTATTTATACCACTTATTCTATATCTTGTCCATATGCTATTTTAGACAAGGATGCTGTAACCTCTGTAAGCATAGGCGCCTGTACAACAGCTAATAAAGGAAGCCTTTGCGAGTCTGTACTGAAATAGCCGCTGACCCTCCCCTTTTTTACCTTCTTGTCTTTAAGCTTGGCATATGGCTGCATATAAAAAGCCGGTCTCTTGCTCAAACCCGGCACCTTTATAAAATCCTTTGACTCAATAACACCAAAAAGTCTATAAATAGATTCGTTATTACACACTGCGTATTCTATTTGCTCGCCTATCTCTATGGGCAACAATCTAAAATAATAACAAGCGCTTAAGGTGTCCTGCACCCCAGGGGGTATGTCAAAATCCTTTTCTGATCCATCCAGCAGATTCTTAAAATGAGCTCTATGGGTTACCTGGTCAAAATCTGTAATAGCATCCTTTTTATACCTACCCTCCCTGCGATATACCTCATGACGTAAAGTATAAAAGTCTTCTACATCCATGTAAGAGAGGTAACGATCGTCTATCTTGTATATAGCTGAGCAAAACGCGTTCGTCTTGACAACCACCTCAAGTACATAGGCCTGCCTGTTATTTAATATTCTTACCCCTTTGATAGAGGCTGTAATATATCCGACAGGTATACCTAACCAGCGGACTGTATATTTTAGGTACTCGTTTTCCGGCAGCCGCGTTTGAGGAGAGTCAATTATAATCTCTTTGTCAACCTCCTCTAATATGCTTTTATTAACAAAAGTAAAATTCTGGCCGGCATAAAGGCCTTGCTCAGAAAATATGGCAAAAGCAATAATAAAGATAATTCTTTTCAGCATATTATATTCTTTCAAAATTCGTGATTGAACAAGCTCGCTATATATTTATCGCGCCACAAATTGAACAGGCACCATACCCCGCACAGCGTTTGTAAGTATCACCTTATCCGCTGTTTTTATATCATCGGGCCACAATATCTTCTCCTCAACATTTAGGATCTTTTTCGCGACAATATACCTCTTATACACGCCGTCTAGTAGCCCGCATTCAACGGGCGGTGTATAGTACTTATTACCTTTTTTAATAAAAATATTATATATCGCACCCTCTGTAACCTCGTTCTTTTCGTTACAAAATATTACGTCAAAAAAACCCTGCTTTTTATATTTCTTATGCTCTTGATCATAAAATTTTCTATTTGTGGTCTTGTAAAATAAAAATCTGTCCGCAGAATCTGTCCTCTTTGATGAAAAGGTTATAATCCTGGGGCTATCGTCTTTGCCTAAAATCTCATACGAGGCGCTAACCTCTCCGCTCTTGCCAAGCAAGAGCCTTGCACGGTATCTCTTATTATCAAAGTCTTTGGAAAGCTTATTAAGAAAGGCCGTTACGGCCCTTTTGCTATATTTGTAATTAAAATATTTCGCTGATCCGCAAAGCCTATCTAAGTGAAACTTAAGAAGAGGATAACCTTTATCTGGTTCCCATAGCAAGGTTTCAATAAGCGAAAAATCTTTTATTTTTTCTGTCAAAAACTTTGCCTTTAATACGCATTCATCGTATTCGTTCTTTGGGTCAGAGTCATATACTATGCCGCTGCCTATACCCATCTCACCTTTTTTCTTACTTTTATCTATGAGTAATGTACGTATAGCGACATTAAAAACACTGTCTCCATCAGGGGCTAAGAAGCCTATGCTTCCTGTGTATATCTTTCTGGGACTTTTCTCAAGCTTATCTATTATCTTCATTGAACTTATCTTTGGCGCGCCTGTTACTGAGCCTGAGGGGAATGTCGCCTTAAAGAGTTCGTACAGAGAGACACCTTTGCGTACCTTGCCCTCTACAGTAGAGGTCATCTGAAAGAGCGACTCATATTTTTCTATCGAGAATAATTTTCTGGTTCCTACTGAGTCTTTCTTGGATATCCTGCTTAAATCATTACGCAAGAGGTCTACAATCATGATGTTCTCACTTCTATTCTTAGGGCAAAGGTGTAGTGTTTTCGCGTTTTGCTTATCTTCATTTAATAAGCGGCCCCTGCCGATGGTCCCCTTCATCGGTTTTACCTGTATAATGCCCTTCTCTTTTTTAAAGAATAGCTCCGGAGAGAAAGAGAGTATATATTTTTCGTCAATCTTAATAAGGGCTGAATATGATACACTCTGCTTACTTCTCAAACAAAGGTAAAAATCAGGTATAGATCCGGTAAAGGAGAAATCGAGCTTAAAGGTGTGGTTTACCTGATATGTATCCCCTTTCTCGATATAAGCCTTTATCCTTTTTATCGAGCCTATGTACTCCTTCTTGGATATCTCCATTTCTACATCCCCTATATCGTACATGTCCCTAGAAATATCGTCATCAAATTGAAACCTTGAATGGTCAAAGGTTTCAATATCTTTAAAAATACCAAACCAGAGAAGCGGAAAACCCTGCCCCTTCTTGCCTTTAAGCGCGTCTTCCAATCCAAAGCCTGCCTCGTAAGAGATAAAGCCCGCGGCGAAATAGCCTTTCTTTAACCAAGATTCTATTTTCTCTATTAAGGGCCTTATTTGGTCAGGAGAATCACAGGATATAATTTTTAGGGGGTTTTTGAATAGGTAGCTAACCTTATTGCGCTTATCGCGCCTGCTTGTCTCGAGGAATACAAAATTCTTATGCGTGGATATAACTGATAAGAGATTATTTAGGGAGATTTTTTGCATGTTGCTAAAGCGGTTCTTTGTTAGAACTCTCTTTTGAATTTAAGACCATAGAGTAGTTTAGGGCTGTATTACTTTTAATCTTAACAGGCACCCTATCCTCATCTTTGCTTAAATAGAAAGTAAACTTTGGCGGTTCACTTGAAAAAACATCAACATTATATGTGCCGGCAGGGGTCTTTATCGTTTCTTCTCCGGACATATTAATATGGAAATCAAATGTCGGCAACACAATCTTTAAATCCGCCATGCTTGCGTTATATGGATTGGCGCGACAATAGTATGTTAAAAGTATAGAGTTATAGATAGGCGATTCCCTCTTAATCGTAGTAGTCTTTGAAGATAGTCTGCCCTTTTTAGTAATATCAACGCTAAAATCAGACTGATTATAATTTTCCTCTATTGTCTCTGATAAACCGGCTATCTTTTTAATGCGCCTATTTATCTTTATCGGCAAAAAAGTCCCCTTTTCAGCATATATCTCCTCATAATCTTTAAAGAGCGGCGATTCTGTTGAAAAACTTATGTGGTAGACCTGCTCTCCGTCAAGCTCCTCTTCCCCATGAAAAACCAGAACTGACTTACCTGTCTTTAAGCCCGCGGAATAGAGGTCATAGGCTAGCTTTTCTCCCTTCTTAAACGGCAGGTCACTCTGTGGATATTTGTTCAAAGAATATATCTGTTCTGCTAACACCCCATTTGATCCATTTAGAAAACGCACTACCTTAAAACCTTTTTCGCAATTGAACCCGTAACTGCTCTTGTTCTTGTTTCTACTGTGGAATAAAATATCGCATTTTTCTGTGTTAAACTGTATATCATAGAAAAACAATGTTATGGCACACGCTATTATTAACAATATTAGAATAAAATTTACTGTTTTTCTCATTCTTTTGTTCCTATGATTATAATAAAGATAAGCGCCAATGCCTTCTTTTTAGCAGGGCATAACCGGCTCACGATAAGATATGAGTGTATAACATCACTCATTTTTTGTCAAGAAATTATAGCCAGGCTATAGATAGAAAGGCGACTTGAAGCTTGCAATATCAAGCTGCTGAAGCGCAAATATTGGGCTTTTGTATCCTAAAGCGTTTGCCTACTGCTGATAACTTTGCCTTTACAAACTCTGCATCAATCTTGCCATTACCTATCGCAATAAAGAATTCCTGCAATGACATTATTTTAATAGATTGATTAAACGATCTTGCCCAAATAGATGGGTCATTTAAAATTAGTAGCAATCGCTCTAGCACCTTGCTATCATTCAAATTCAGCCCATTCCCCCCTGCCCTAAGAAGCTCTCTGCCTTTTGTTAAGGCATCTCTTCTTCTCCTTAAAGCATATTCCTTTATTTGCTGCTTTGTTTTATCTACAACAATCTTATCTGGTACAGTTAAAAGAACACACAATTCTGTCTCATCTTTCAGGCCAAGGCCTTTTGCTATCTTATCATAAAAATCATTGTTGTTATTATATCCTTTTTTCATATTTTTTTTAAGCCTCTTTGTCCCCGGTTTAAAATACGGAATATTAAGGAATCTTGATACATCTTCTTCCAAAATACTCTTTCCCTGTACTGCTAATTTATGCATATGTACCTGAGTAAAGCCCATGGTATAAAGTAAAAGATGTGTGCGAGGCATTTCTGCGTGTTTTTTTATCGCCTGGTATATATTGGAATTTTTTTTCAAAAAATTATCCCTTGCCAAAATGCTTACCGCTATACCTGACTTAAGCTTAGCAGCTCGGCTGAGTTCTCTTTTTTTCGATCTGATGATTCTGTTTTGCATAATATCGTAGTATGCTCTATGATACTTTGCTTTTTCATAGTCTTTATCAAGTGCATCTAGGCTTTTTGCGGCTGCAAAATCAGCAGAAATGCTACCCTTAAAAAACCTTAAAACTTTAAACGCGGTCTTGCCTCCAGTATCATCTATCTCTCTTAATGCAAATACCCATTTATCCAAATATTTTTTCAGTTTTAAAAAACGCTCGTTAAAATCTTCCGCTTTCTCAATATCATCCATATCAAAGTCCTGCCCAGTCTCTCTATTTGCCTTATATGCCCAATGTGCTTTTGTGCCATACTTTCGGTCATAAAAATTATTCTCTGTTATCAACTGAAGTTCATAAAACATGTTTTCTGCTTTATTTTTTACATATGCGTGCAATGCAGTGGTTTTATGCCTACCGCTTTTTTTATCAAATTTAATTTCACGGTTGTCTATATCATATTTTGTGGCTATATCTGACGCCAGCCAGAAATCTTCCTCATTATTGCCAACAATTATTGTTGCACCAAGTAAATCACCGATTTCGTATATGTATGTGGCTATCTCCTCAATAGGCACTTCACCATTGTTTCCATACCTTTTTTTTCTTATAGACTTTATCTTTTCGTAAACAGAATAAATGCTTTTCAGTCGCGTCTCAATTCTAGCTGAGATATTTAACTCTTTTAAGTCATCTTTAAGTTTTTTTTCTATCTCCGCCAAGTATTCTAATGCCTTTTGATGATCCATGCCAATCCTTTCTTGTATAGCTTCTACAACTGCATCATACGCCTCACGATTACTAAGCTCTAATACCGTATCTCTAAAGTCCCTAGCTAAATCATTTCTGCCAAGTCTTTCTGCTAAAGGAGCATAAATATTAAGCATCTCACGGTATATATAATCCTGTTGTGTGTTTTTCAGATTTGGAGCGGCCATAAGAGTTTTTAGCTTATCTGCAAAGACCGAAAGCATGCACTCCTGACTCGCTGTCAATTGTATAATCATGTTCATCTTGTTCTGATTTAGACGTAGCCCTGGTTTATCAGGAGGCAGATATGGTAGACGGCTTACTCTGTTCATACTCTTGACTAAACTTACAATCTTATTTATATCTTTTTCGCTTAAATTTGCTATCTTACTTATAGTATCTTTTTTATATTTCGATTCAGATTTTTTCGATTTCTTTTTAATATTCTCTATATGTTTTTTAAGGGTGTCTATATATTTTTCTAAGTTTTCTATATCTGTTACATGCAACAAGACCGCTGCTATTGTTAACTCGTCTATTTTGGGGCTTAGCCCTATGAGTGTATCTGCTACTTTGTTTGCGTGCTCAAAATATGTTTCGCCAAAATCGAATCTTTTATTCTCATAAAGATTCTCGGCAATTTCTATTGCCCATTTTGGTTTTTTTGCTGTGGAAACAGAAGAGGGGTTAGCTAATGAATCCTTAGGAATACCGGCAAGATCACCGCTAACTGAACTTTTTACTGTAGAAAACTTGTAAGCAACTGGGCGAAGAGCAAATGCATGAGACCGAGGAATCGCATTAATAAGTACAATACAAAGTATTGCACACGTGAATTTATGTATGCTTTTTTTTATGATATAGATCATTATCAACGCCCAACTGTTATATTATAACTTTTTGATAGTTTAATAAAAGTATATCATAAGTATACAAAAAAGTCAACTGTGTGTTCAATTAAATAATGCAAAAAATGTACGCCTTCTAATAGATATATAAAGCGCACTGTAAGATATGAGTGTATAATATCGCTGATTTCTTATCGGGGCATTAAGTAAGACTTTGCACTAATAATTACAAAACCACCTTTGCCAAAACCTTCCTGTGGTTTTTCTACTGAAGGTATCTTATCTAGAAAATCAAATATAGTCTGGTAGTAAAAAATGTGCCCAAGAAACTGTTCTTATCAACTATGCCGATAACAATCTGCCCATTCTTCTTTAAAATCCGACTTGCCTCCTTAAGAAGCCTAAGCGGGTATTGAGCAAA
>CAZGAS010000028.1:6605-15221 GCA_964523875.1 uncultured Planctomycetia bacterium
AATGGCTTCCAGCTCTGACAAAAAAGCAAACCTATTCTTATCATACCAAGCGTCGTACTCTTTATAATACTTTTCAAATGCACTACTTATAAATCCAAATTACCTAGCCAGCCATCATAGAATCTTTTCAGATGCTGATACTCTTCTTTTCCCATCACATTTCTTTTAACATCTTTTTCTATAAAAGAATACTTATAACTAGCGCAATAATTCATCAATATGTCATTTGCGTGACTTATCTTTTTGAACATCCGCTCACATTCTTTTTTCTTAGAACCCGCGCATCTATCCGGATGATATTTTAAAACAAGCTTTTTATAAACGCTCCTTATCTCTTTTAAAGTCGCGTATTTATCCAAACCAAGCAATCTCCTTGCTCGATCAATCTCTTTAAAGTCAAACATCTTGCACCTTTTATATATGTTTACTAATAGTGGCCTCCAGCGATGCTTCAGATACCACGCCTACAACCTTGTCTACAATCTGACCACCCTTAAAAACCGCTAACATCGGTATACTCATAACATCATATTTTGAAGCTGTACCACCAGCTTCGTCGACGTTTAATTTGCACACCTTCAACTTATCCTGGTATTTATCAGAAATTGCCTCAACCGCAGGCGCGACCATCAAGCATGGCCCACACCATTCTGCCCAAAAATCCACAAGCACAGGCATTTCTGACTCCAATACTTCTTGCTGAAAATTTGCGTCTGTTACATTTAAAGCCATTTGATTACCCCTCCTTTTTCTTATAACTCTACTATACGCACTGACTATATATTCAAATATTTAAAACCTGGCCTGCTCTTGCCTCTATAAAATTATTCATATACTTTTCCGCGAATATCTCTTCCGCTATATCGCCGCTGCAATGAGTAGGGCCTACTTTTTTAACATTCATGGCTTGAAATTCCTCGATTATATAATTTATCTCATTTGCGCTCTTATCGTGCAAGTGGAATCCACCTAAAACCGAATAAAACTCTCTCAAAGACAAAAAAGGTTGAACTCTCCGCAAAATATTAACAATACCGGGATGTGCGCAGCCTGTTATAACGCTTGCGCCATTAACTGTCTTAAGAATAAGTGCCTGTTCAGGCATAGGCTTATCCTTATAAACTCCGGGAATCTCTCCTGTAACAAAGATATTCTTTGTTACTTCAGCAAGGCTATTCTCTTCTATAATAATGCCCTCTAAGGCCATGACCTTATCCTTGAACTCCCGGCTAAAGTTAGAGCAAACATGAACTTCAAGCCCTTTCTTGATTCTTAGTATCTCCCATAAACCTCCTGTATGATCATCGTGGTCATGAGAGATAACAACTGAACCTATATCATTTATATCAATACCCACATTTCTAATATTGTGGAATAAAACTTCAGGGCTTGAACCGGTATCAAATAATACCTGATTGTCAATTAAACAGGAAAATCCATGTCCTTCTAAAAATTTGCTGCTCATAGCCCTGTCATTAAAAAGAATCTCTATCTTCATATTTATTTTCTGATTATTTTTTCCCAATAATAACCCAGTGGCTCTTAGAATTGTAATGATCCATGTCGTAACCTAATCCATGAAAATAGGAAAATATCTTCTCTTTTGTAGCGTCTGTGCATTCATGCACCCTACCTTCATGCTTATGCACACTATTTACTATCGCCATCCCATTGCTATTAAAATCAGCAAAGATAATTTTTCCATTTTTGTTTAAAACCCTGTCTATCTCTATAAGCATTTTCTCGACACTATTTATGTGATGAAACACGCTCACAGCAATTATATTATTAAAACTATTATTTTTAAATTTTAGCTCTTTGCCATTCATCGCGTGAAATTCAACTAAGGGAAGCAGTTTCGCATAGGCAAGGTTTAATGCCGCTATCCTTAGAACATCTTTGTCCTTGTCTATTGATGTAAACTTATACCCTGCTTTTGCCAGGGCGAGCATAGTATGCCCTGTACCGGTACCTATCTCCAAGATACTACCACGTAACGGCTCTGCTTTCTTTAACACAAACCGCAAGCTTCTGGAAAAATCAAGCCCTCTTTTCTTAAAGATTGAAACACGCTCTATAAAATGCCGGTGGTTTTCCTCGACACTTTCATGGGTCACTTTTGGAATATATCGCATCTACTTACACTTTCCTTTTACCCGGGTGATAAGATAATATAATATCCCCTACCTTACATCCAACATGCTGGGCAACAACAGGGCATTTTGCCATAAAAAGAAAAAATACCGGCCTTTTAGATCCTGACAATGCCTCAAAGTTGCCTTGTCCTTTGCTTATAACCATATCCGCTTTATTATACAGACCTAAAAAACCCTTTGAACATAAAGATAAGACCGTCCCAGGCGCGTCAGAACCTGATGATACTATTTTTGCTGACTTGTCTATGCCACAAACAATGGCATCTTCCATAAGCGCGTCATTTATAACAGGATTTTTTTTTACAACATACGTAACATCCTTAGCCTTATCAATGCTTTTAATTTCCTCGATCAAGACGCGGTCAAATACTGTCTCCCCTGCGTTATCACCAAGATAAAGTATCGTACCTGATCGTTTTAAAGCGTGTTTAAAGCTCTTGTAATCAAATGTTACTTTGCTCTCTTGCGTTATAGACCTATGCTCTTTTGCTAAAATCTTCACCAGCTCTGTATTAACATTGAGAGAATTTTTAACACCATAATCGATTATGTTACCTGCTATAGCAAGCTCTGCCGCCATTAATAACCTGTCGCTTGAATGGGCTACTTTATTCTTTAGCTTTTTATATATCTTAAGCGCGAGCCTGTTACTCTTTGCTTTTATTTTCGCAAAAGGGTCTCTCTCCCCGGTGACCTCTGTAACTATACCATAGATAGTCCTGCCCAACTCAGGCGGGGAAGAACTCAAAGAAAATTTTGGGAAGTCCTTCGCGAGTTTATCCAGTATTATTTTCTGCTTTGCCTTGGATGCTCCTGCTATCTTTCCGGCTTCAAGCGCCTGCTTAAAAAAACATGGTACACAATCCAGATAAGTCCTCATCTAATAAGCTTGCCTTTCTTATATTGCCAACCCGCGCTAAAGCTCTTTTTGTAAGCGTTCCCAGATAGAGGTAATCTCATCCTTAGCTTTCGAGCCACTGTATTCAATCACTGTTTTGGAAGATACCATAGCCTCTACTACTGACTTATCAAAACTGACTTTTCCAATAATATTGACGCCTTCTTCTCCGCAATATTTTTCTATCTTTTTGGTCATATCAAGATTTAGGTCATACTTGTTTATAACAAGTGTTATTTTAACCTTAAAATGCTTTGCAACATCAACAACACGACTGGCATCATGCAGGCCCGACAGAGTAGGCTCAGTAACAACTATCGCGCAATCTATGCCTGAAAGTGAGGCAATTACAGGACAACCTATACCCGGTGCTCCATCAACAATAACCCAATCGCGGTTTTCTTTTTCCGCAAGCTCTTTTGCCTGGTTCCTTACCAGTGAAACGAGTTTTCCGGAATTCTCCTGCGCTACTCCGAGCTTGGCGTGTACCATAGGCCCAAAACGCGTATCAGATATAAACCACTCCCCTGAAATATTCTCCTTCATTTCAATGGCGCCTTCAGGACAAACGAAACTGCAAAAACCACAGCCTTCACAAGATACAGGGTCTATGGTAAAATCACTACTTATCGCTTCAAAACGGCAAATGTTCAAACACTTGTTGCATTTTTTACAAAGTTCTTTTTTAATAATCGCGGTTTTACCACTTCTGAATTCATGCCTCTCTTTTATATCCGGCTGCAGCAAGAGATAAAGATCAGCAGCATCTACATCACAATCTGCCATTACTTTATTTTTTGCTAAAGCGGCAAATGAACCTGTAATTACGGTCTTACCGGTACCACCTTTTCCACTAATTATAACAATCTGTTTCATTGGTTATTCCGTGTCACACCCTATCAGACGCATCCTGTGCCGCTAATATTATTGGATACATCGTAGGTGCACTTGTCAAATAAGGGTGAGTTGCCATTTGCAAAGTCTCCAATTCTGTCAAAGAGACTCTCTGCTGTATAGCCATTCCTATAACATTAATAATCTCACCTGCTGATAGCCCTCCTGAAACCTGGCCACCCATAATAATGCCTGACTGCTTAGAAAAAACTAGTTTTACTGTCATCTTATTTGATCCTGGCATACTTCCCGGATGCTTATCCATGCCTTCAGCATTGCCCACAAGAATCTCAAAGCCTTCTTTTTTAGCACTACTCTCTGTAAGACCTGCGGAGCCTAAAACCAGGCCATCAACATAAGTTGAATAAATAGCGATTGTACCTTTATTTTCACGAACAACCTTCAGCTTATACAAATTAGCGCCCGCGATCCTTGCTTCAGCGGTTGCTGTTGAAGCAAGCATTACAGGTGTATTTTTTCGGGTATAAAAATCCCTCTTTCCCGCGCAATCACCTACCGCAAAAATATCTTGGTCTATAGTTCGCATATATTCATCTACCCATACACCTTTGCCTTTGCCTAAACATAGGCCCGCTTCAAGTGCCATAGTTGTATTTGGAACAGCTCCTATTCCTAGAATTACACTATCCGCCCTTATTTTTTCTCCATTATCAAGCAGCACAGCCTCAACACTATCCTTGCCCAGAAACTCTACAACCTTTCTGCCTGTTAGAACCTTGACACCATCTTCTTTTAATTTATTTTCAGCCAATACCTGAAATTCTCTATCGAATGAGTTTTCGAGCAAATGAGGCAGCAACTCTACAAGACATACCTGTAATTTTCCTAACTTGGATAGTTCATCAGCAAATTCTATTCCTATAAACCCTCCCCCAACTATCAGAATATCTTTTGCTTTTTTAACTTTGTCTATCACGCGTTTGAGATAATCCATATCCTTATAGATGGGATAGATTCCTTTTTTGTCCGCGCCTGTTATCGGAGGCACAATAGGATTAGAGCCTATTGCGAGAATCAATTTTTCATATTTACATGCCGCGCCGCTTTTAAAAGTTACTTCTTTTTGATTGCGGTCTATCTTTATTGCTTCATCCACCTCAACTTTTATATTATGCTTATCTAACGCGGTGTTTTCCAGTTTATTATGATCCGGATTCTTCAAACTATTAAACATATATGGAATCCCGCAAGGAATACATCCGTTAACTATGTTCTTTATAAGTAAAATGTCTTTATCCGGGTAATACTTTTTAGCGGTCACAGCGCTAATAATTCCCGCTGGCCCGCCGCCAACTACTAAAATATCTATTGTCTTGTCCATAAGGCCTTTCCTTTTACACTGTCTTCAACAGCGCACAAAAATTGTGTACTATATTTATATCGTTATTGGTACAAGAAGTTAAGAAGTAAATATATTGATTACATTCGCGCTAAAAATTCTTTAACTAGCTTTTCCATGTCTTAATAGTATTGTAGAGCTTTGCGAAATCTTTTTTGTATTCAGGGAATGCCTCAACTATAGCTACACCCTTGGAATAGGCTGTGGCTATCTCCTCTTTAAAAGGTATGCGCATAAGTATCGATATCTTTTCATCGTGACAGTAGTTGTCTGTCTTATTATCACCCAAATCTGACCTATTGACCACAACGGCAAAAGGGATTTGAAGCTTTCGCAGGACCTCAACCGCCAGTATTAGATCGTTTAATCCAAAAGGAGTAGGTTCTGTCACTAAAATACAGAAATTGCTTTTGCTCAGAGACTCAATAACAGGGCACGATGTCCCCGGAGGGGCATCAATAATAACTGTTCTGGTATAATTAATATACTTTTTAACATGCCTTATTAAAGGCGGGGCCATGGCTTCGCCTATATTAAGACGTCCATGAATAAATTGCATGGAACCAACATCACCTATCTCAACAACGCCTATCTCTTTGTCCACTTCTTTTATGGCTTTTTGAGGGCAAAAATAAGCACACGCGCCACATCCATGGCATAGGTGAGGAAAGACTAAGATGTTACCCTTTGTCTCTTCTGTTACAGGGATAACCATCATAGCGTTATAGGCACAGACTTCTCTGCATTTTCCGCAATAATCACATTTTTCCTTATTTACCTCAGGCACCGGAATAAAACTTTTTTCAATCTTTACCACGGCAGGTTTTAGAAAAATATGCGCATTAGGCTCTTCAACATCGCAATCAAGGAATTGCACACCTCCTGTAATAGAAAGGGCCAGGCTCGTAGATATGGTAGTTTTGCCTGTACCGCCTTTTCCACTGGCAACTGAAACAATCATACTATGACCTAACCATCTTTGCCTGGCACTTAGGACACTTAACTGAATAACAAGGCACCCCTCTCTGGTGAGGAAACCTTGTCCCGCATTGTGGGCAAATACAATCACCACTAGGCCCGGCGCCGGAACGATTACCATTCAATCGCCCCTTGCCGCCGCTTCTACCCATGCCTCGTCCTGTCTGTCCTAAACCTTGTCCGGGTGACCCCATCATATCTCCACCTGGCATATTAATCACCCCCTGCTTTTATTTTTAAAGTGAGATCGCTTCTACCGGGCATTGGTTTACGCAGGCACCGCAATCTATACAATCATCACTTACTACTGCTTTATTATTCTCTATCTTTATAGCATTTACAGGACAGGCATCTACACAAGCACCGCATCCTATGCATTTTTCTTTATTAATATTTGCTGACATCTCTGCTTCTCCTTGTTTTGTTAGTTTACTGGTGGTACACCAAATTTTGAATTTACGCTAGGCCCTTCTGTAGATTTTAAGTCACCCTTTTTATACTTTTCTATCACTTCCTCTACAGTGCCTGAAGCACCAACAATGACATCTACATTTGCCGCTTGCAGTGTCTGGAAAGCATTGGGCCCTACATTGCCTGTTATAATCGCCTTTACCTGTTTTGTGGCAACAAGCTGGCCCGATTGAATGCCCGCGCCACCCATAGATTCGATATTTGGGTTTTGAATCGCCTCAAATTCTAAGGTATCGGTATCTGCAATGATAAAATATTGGCACCTGCCAAAACGCGGATCTGTTGCTGCGTCCAGCGTTGCACCTTGTGAAGTAATACAGATCTTCATTATGTCCCCTTTTTGATTAATGATGACAATCCTCTTCATCGGGATTGTCACATGCTGATTTTTCTACCCCATATCCTTTACCAGCACCTGGATTGCACATGCTTTCACCACCTGTTAAAGTACCCTTTTCCAGATGTGCTACAACATCATCTATTTTACCCGCAACACCTACTACTGCCTCTATACCAAATTGGTTAAAAAGATTAACAGCATTCATGCCCATGCCACCGGCGATAATAGAGCTAACTCCTTTTTCATGTAAGAATTTTGGTAAAGCGCCTGGCTGGTGACCGGGGTTATCTACAACATCTTTATTTACAACCTTACCCTCTGTTATCTCTACAATAGTAAAGGATGGACACCTACCAAAATGGGCAGAAACGATATCGCCATCCGTTGATATAGCTACTTTCATAAACAATCTCCTTAATGAGACCATGATTTGCGTGACTTACAAAGGAGCATAAATCATATGGTCGAATTAACCCCGAAGCCCGCTCAAAAGGTTTCATAAGAAATCTTTTGAGCGTTTAGGCAAGGGGCATCAAATATTTGAGCCGATTATTTCTTCTCCGGAGACTCCAGCTCGTTTACGCGCTTGTTTATGGCAATAATTTCATCTTGCATAAACTTGGCCTGCCTTTTAAGCGCATCCGCTTCCTGCTCTGGAGTGACCCCTTCTGAATTAAGCCCTTGGTAATATCTAGCTCCTCTATAAGCGTCACCTTGAAATCGGCTGAAACCTGGGCCGCTACTCATATAACCACGTCCTCTTCTTAAACCGCGTCCTAAGCCTAGGCCTAGGCCTCTTCCGGGAATAACATCAGGATAACCCGCGCAATACCCTGCGCCGCGTCCTGTCATGGCCCCCATTCCCATAGGTCCTGTTCCATCTCCACCTGGCATGTTAATCACCTCCTTTTATTATTTCATGCGTGACTGTTAAACAACTAAATATTCTGTTTCTTTTTGCACGCGCTGCATAATCCATAAAACTGGATAAGGTGGCTATTTATATCAAAGTTGTACTTTTTAGCAAGGGCCTTCTTTGTCTTTTTAAACAACTCCACCTCTTTATCAATAAAATCTGAGTAATCTATAATACGCCCACACTCTGTGCATACCAAATGGTGATGGTGCTCTTTTCCTTTAGGGCCTTCTGACAATTCATATCTAGCTCTTTTATCACCAAAATCAAACTTATATACAATGCCCATATTAGCGAGTAATTCTAATGTACGATAGACTGTTGTAAGGCCTATATTAGGCCATATCTTATGGACCTCGATATATACATCTTCAGCGCTTAGATGCTCTGTTGTCTTGCTCAAAACATTCAGGATAATCTGCCTTGGCATTGTTATCCTATAGCCACAGCCTTGAAATTTTCCATGCCACCATGATGGTCCTCTTCCTTGCCTCCCGGCAGGCACTGCATCGCGTCTTGGCATCACATTAGCCCTTATTGATAATGATTTCCATTACTAATATACACTACTCAGGCCTGCATGTCAAGGCTTTTGTAATATTT
>CAZGAS010000029.1:0-2732 GCA_964523875.1 uncultured Planctomycetia bacterium
AATGCGGGAACAGATATTATTAGCATGCACAGAATGTAAGAATAGGTGGTATTCAACTACTAAGAACAAGAATAATACAACCGGAAAACTCGAGATAAGTAAATTCTGTAAATTTTGTCACCGCAGAACACCACATAAAGAAGTTAAATAGTACAAACGCTTATTATTCATAGTAAAAACCTGCCAACTTGTGCTGGCAGGTTTTTAACACGTTTTAGACAATGTATTTTAAAAAGGCCTGTAGCTCTAATTGGCTAGAGCAGTGGCCTCCAAAGCCACGTGATGGGGGTTCGAATCCCTCCAGGCCTGCCATGGTTTTGAAAGGTAAATTTTAGAAGGATGTTTGCGAAGATAAATAACTTTATAAGCGAAGTAACAGTTGAACTCAAGAAGGTGTCATGGCCTACGAGGAGTGAATTGATAGGCTCAACCATTATTGTTATTATAAGTGTGGCCGCGATGGCATTTTATATCGGTATCTGCGATTTTATTTTTTCGAAAGCGATACACCTGCTTATAAAATGATGTTTTAGCATGGATTGGTGAGATTATATGGGTAAACTTTGGTACGTTTTACATACGCTTACAGGCCAGGAAGAGAAAGTAAAAGCGAATTTATTGAGCCGTATTGAAAACAGCAAGATTAAGGAGCAGGTTACTCAGGTTATAATACCTACTGAGGTGGTTTCAGAGGTCAAGTCAGGTAAGAAGAAGATATCTGAAAGAAAATTTTTTCCCGGGTATGTACTTATTGAGATGGAGCTTACTGATGCCGGTTGGTACCTTGTTAAGAATACACCGGGAGTTACAGGTTTTATTAGTTCAGGTTCTAAGCCCACACCGTTGCAGGACGAAGAAGTAAAAAGCATACTGAAGCAGACTGAAGAGAAGAAAGAAAAGCCCATGCCTAAGGTGACATTCAGCCAGGGCGAGAGCGTAAGAGTAAAAGATGGACCCTTTACTAATTTTAACGGTAATATAGAAGAGCTTAATCCCACGAAGGGCAAGCTTAAAGTTTCAGTAATGATATTTGGCAGATCCACTCCTGTTGAACTGGAATACTGGCAGGTCGAGAGGTTATAAGATGGCAAAAAAAATAAAGACGCAGATTAAATTATACTGTCCTGGTGGACAAGCAAACCCGGCTCCTCCGGTTGGGCCCGCGCTTGGCCAGCATGGTTTGAATATCATGGAGTTCTGTAAGGCATTTAATGAAAAAACCAAGGATCGCCAGGGGCTTACTCTGCCTGTTGTAATAAGCGTTTATGAAGACAGGTCATATACATTTATAATCAAGAGCCCGCCATGTTCGGTCCTTCTGAAAAAAGCGGCGAATATAGCAAAGGCATCCGGAGTTCCCAATAAAGAAAAAGTAGGTAAGATTACAAGAGAAGCAGCTATTGAGATCGCAAAGGTCAAGATGGAAGACCTTAATACGGATGATGTAGAACAGGCCCTTAAAGTTGTGGCAGGTACAGCGCGTAGTATGGGCATAGATATCGGATAAAAAATGAGCAAAAGACTTAAAGAAGCAAATAAGTTGGTAGATAAAGCAAAACTCTATAGCTTAAATGACGCGATAGCTATATTAAAGAATATCCCTACCGCGAAATTCAACGAGAGTATTGACCTGGCTATCAAATTGAATCTTTCCGCCAAAGAGTTATCGCAGTCTATCAGGGGTTTGGTGGTGCTGCCTCATGGCACAGGAAAGACAATCAAGGTAGCTGTTTTTTGCAAGGGTGAGCATGCCCAAAAAGCAAAAGACGCGGGCGCGGATATTGTTGGAGCGGATGATTTAGTTGAGAAGGTGGCAGGCGGCTTTATGGATTTTGATACAGTAATCGCCATGCCTGAAATGATGAAAGATATAAGTAAGTTAGGCAAGATATTAGGCCCCCGCGGACTTATGCCAAGCCCTAAGGCAGGTACTGTAACAACTGATGTGGAGAAGGCGATACAGGAAGTAAGGGCTGGTAAAATCGAGTTTAAGATGGATAAGCTTGGATGTATTAATATGACTATTGCGAAACTTTCATTTGATGCGGAGGCTATAGTAGAGAATGCCAAGAGCGTACTTAGCTCTGTAGCGCATGTAAGGCCTGCCCATGTAAAGGGCAAGTTTTTAAGAGGTATCTCAGTATCAACAACTATGGGTCCGGGAATCAGGCTGGACGCGTCTAAATATTAAAAATAGAACTTTAGAGGATTTTGATGGAAAAAGAGCTGAAACCAGGTAGGTTTTTAAAGACTCAGATAATAAAAGAGTATACTGACAGATTAAAGGATTCATCATCCCTGTTTGTGACAGATTTCGCGGGACTTACAAATAAACAGATTGAAGACTTAAGAAGCAAGCTTAAGGTTGTCTCAAGCAAATACCTTGTTATTAATAATTCACTTTGTAAGACCGCGCTCAAGGAACTAAAGCTTGATAACCTAGCGGATTTAATTGACGGTTCTTGCGCTATAAGCTATACAAGCAGTGACCCTGTGGCGATTTCTAAGGCGCTGGTTGATTTTGCCAAGGCTAATGACCGTTTTCAGGTAAAAGGTGGTTATGTTGATGGTGATATTATTACTGTTGATACAATCAAAGAGTTTGCCTCGATGCCAAGCCGTGAAATCTTGCTTGGACGCCTGGTAGCGGCTTTAAATTCACCGATAGTAGGCATGGTTTCAGTCTGTTCAGGGATTATAAAGAAGTTATTGTATGCGATAAATGATATTAT
>CAZGAS010000029.1:2832-14499 GCA_964523875.1 uncultured Planctomycetia bacterium
TTTCAGTCTGTTCAGGGATTATAAAGAAGTTATTGTATGCGATAAATGATATTATAAGTAAAAGAGAAGATAAGCAGTAAAGGCGCAAGCCGTAAATGGAAAGAATTAAGGATTAAGGATATTCATTATTACTTACAACTTAATACCTACAACTAAACACGCATATAACTTATGACAAATGGTTCAATACAAGGAGGAATCAAATGGCAGATGAGATAAAAGAGCAGGAGACAAAAGAAGCTCAGACTGATGTAAAGGAGCAGCCCAAGGCGGAAAAGGAAGCTGCAAAGCTTTCCATGACAAAGGATCAGGAAGAGTTCGTATCCAAGATTGAGAATATGTCGGTCATGGAACTATCTTCACTTGTCAAGGTTTTGGAAGAGAAGTTTGATGTTTCAGCACAGGCACCAATGATGGTAGCGGCAGCAGGCGCGGGCATAGGCGCAGGCGCGGTGGCAGCTGAAGAAGAGAAAAGCACCTTTGATGTAGTGCTTACGGATATTGGCGCGAATAAGATACAGGTAATAAAAGAGATCCGTACTGTAACGAGTCTTGGACTTAAAGAAGCAAAAGACTTGGTAGAGGCTGCCCCAAAGGCTATTAAGGAAGGAATTCCTAAGCCAGAGGCAGAAGAGATAAAGAAGAAGATTGAAGCTACCGGCGCGAAGGTTGAGCTTAAATAGCTTGATTTGTTAGTATCAAAAGGAGCGAAATCTCAAGCTATTCGTTTGAGTCAAACAATAGGATTAGAATGACTATACAGAGAAAAAACTTTTCTAAAGTAAAACATTCATACCCGATACCTAATCTCTTAGAGGTACAGGTTAATTCCTTTAATGATTTTATTCAAGCCGGTGTCTCGCGTACAAAACGTAAAGACCGTGGCTTGCAGGAAGTCTTTACCAGTATCTTTCCTGTGGAGAGTTATGACGGAAACTCTCGCCTTGAATTTGTAAGTTATTCTCTCGCTAAGCCAAAGTATGATATTACTGAGTGTAAGGTCAGAAGCATGACTTATGCCGCTTCGTTAAAGGTCAAGGTCCGCTTATGTTTGAAAGATTGCATAAAAGAGCAGGAGGTCTATATAGGGGATTTACCTCTAATGACTCCTGTAGGTACTTTTATAATAAACGGAGATGAGAGAGTAGTTGTAAGTCAACTCCATCGCTCGCCTGGAGTTTCATTCGAATCAGAACTTCATCCGAACGGTAAGAAGATCTATAGCTCGCGTTTGATACCTTACAGAGGCGCGTGGCTTGAATTTGAGTTTGACGCGTATGATAATCTCCATGCCTATATAGATAGGCGCAAGAAAGTTTTATCCACTGTTTTTTTGAGGGCGTTGGGATTTTCACACGATGAAGATATCCTAAAAATATTTAGTAATATTGTAGAGATTAATAAACCTTCTATCGCGGATATGAACAAGTACATAGGCTCAATAGTTCTCGAGGATGTTATAGATAACGAAACCGGCCTTACCTTGATGCAGAACAAGGAGAAGATAACTAAGGAGTTAGCCGCGAAAGTTGCCGCTGGTAAAGTTAGTAGTATAAAGATTGCGCAGGAACCTCCGGACGAGATCATAAATACATTAGCGAAAGACCATACTAAATCTACGGATGACGCTCTTATAGAGATTTATCGTAAGCTTCGTCCAGGTGATCCCCCAACAATAGAGAGCGCGCAGTCGCTGCTTGACACATTATTCTTTGATAAGAAACGCTATGATTTGAGCAGGGTTGGCCGCTATATGATAAATAGAAAACTTGATATGAATATTCCTCTTGATCATAGGGTTCTTGATAATGACGCTGCTGTTAAGACCATCAAGAGATTAATGGATTTAAAGCTCACAGAGGGCCAGACAGATGATATAGACCACCTTGGCAATAGAAGGGTACGAACTATTGGAGAGCTTCTGCTTAATCAGTTCAGAATAGGATTTACTAGGTTGGAGCGGGCTGTTAAGGAGAGAATGTCTATATATGATCTTGAAAATGTTATGCCCCATAACCTTATCAATTCAAAGCTCGTATCAGGCGTAATCAAAGATTTCTTTGGTAGAAGCCAGCTATCGCAGTTTATGGACCAGACAAACCCCTTAGCGGAGATGACACACAAGAGAAGGGTGTCTGCTCTTGGACCTGGAGGCCTATCAAGAGAAAGAGCCGGTTTTGAGGTAAGGGATGTTCACTATTCGCATTATGGCAGGGTATGCCCTATTGAGACACCGGAAGGGCCGAATATTGGGCTTATTGCTTCATTATCTACATATGCGAGGATTAATGAGTTTGGTTTTATAGAGACACCCTATCTAAGGGTAGAGAATGGTAAGCTGACAAAAAAGATCGAATATCTCTCAGCGGATGTTGAGGATAATTATTATATAGCACAGGCTAATTCAAAGGTTGACGCTCAGGGCCGTTTTACTGAAGATCTGGTATTTTGCAGATACAAATCCGATTTTCCTAAAATAAGCCCCAAGCAGGTCCAGTATATAGATGTTTCTCCAACACAGTTGGTTAGCGTGGCCGCCAGTATTATACCTTTCCTAGAGCATGATGACGCGAACAGGGCATTGATGGGATCAAATATGCAACGCCAGGCAGTTCCACTGCTTAGAGCCCAAGAGCCATTAGTGGGCACCGGTATGGAGGCCAAGGTAGCGCGTGATTCCGGGGCTATGGTTATAGCAAAATCTTCCGGTACTGTAAAGAATATACAATCAGATGAGATACAGGTAGGTGAGAGAGTATACAAATTAAAAAAATATCAGAGATCTAACGCCTCTACATGTGTTAACCAAAAGGCTATAGTAAAGCTTGGGCAGAAGGTTAAGGCAGGTGATATTATCGCTGACGGACCCGCTACAAGTAACGGAGAGCTTGCTCTTGGGTACAATCTCCTCGTGGCCTTTATGCCATGGAGGGGGTATAACTTTGAAGATGCTATACTGATTAGTCAAAAGCTTGTAAAAGATGACATGTTTACTTCTATACATATAGAAGAATTTGGTATCGAGGCAAGAGATACCAGACTCGGCCCTGAGGATATAACAAGGGATATACCTAATATCAGCGAAGAATCGCTTAAAAATCTTGACGCGGAAGGAATAATTCATATAGGCGCGGAAGTTGGGCCTGGTGATATCCTTGTAGGTAAGGTTATGCCAAAGAGTGAGACTGAGCTCTCTCCCGAAGAGAAGCTTCTTAGAGCGATTTTTGGAGAAAAGGCCGGTGATGTTAGGGATGCCTCACTTGTAGTTCCGCCGGGGGTAGAAGGTGTTGTAATAGATGTCAAGATATTCTCAAGAAAACAGCATAGGCCAAAGGGTAAAGAGGAGTTGACTAAAGAGATCACTCAAATCGAAGAGATTAAAGAGTATTATGGTTCCCAGATAAAGACACTTGAACAGGACAAGATCCTTAAACTGACTAAGTTCCTTGTTGGCAAAAAAATAACAAATTCGTTATTAAACGAGCAGACAGGGGCAATCATAATAGCCGCGGGAAAGACTATAAAGAAGTCTGATGTTAAGAAACTTCCGAAATGCGATATAGTAAGCCTAAAGTTTTCTGTTGAGGAGTCGGAACTGGAAGAAGAGATAAAACGAATAATTAAGATACTGGAAGAACAGATAGAAGATTTGATCTATGAAGAAGATAGAGAGATAGATAAGATAAAAAGAGGGGATGAGCTTCCTCCTGGGGTGTTGAAGAAGGTGGTTGTTAATGTTGCCAACAAGCGTAAAGCTTCTGTAGGTGATAAGATAGCGGGCCGCCATGGTAACAAAGGGGTTATTGCGAAGATCCTTCCTGAAGAGGATATGCCTTACCTGTCTGATGGGACTCCTGTAGAGATTGTTTTAAATCCTTTGGGCGTACCCTCTCGAATGAATGTAGGCCAGTTGCTTGAAACCCATCTTGGTTGGGCAGCTCAGATATTAGGGATTAAGATAGCTTCCCCGGTATTTGACGGCGCAAGTGAGGATGAGATAAGATCTGAAATGAAGAAAGCCAATCTGCCTGATACGGGTAAGGTTGTGCTATACGACGGCTTGACTGGTGAGCCTTTTGACCAAAAGATAACAGTAGGCTATATATATATGATGAAATTGGCGCACCTGGTAGATGATAAGATCCACGCACGCTCCATAGGCCCTTATTCTCTGGTAACGCAGCAGCCGCTTGGAGGTAAGGCGCAGTTTGGAGGCCAGAGGTTTGGAGAGATGGAAGTATGGGCTCTGGAGGCATATGGCGCGGCGTATACCCTGCAGGAGCTTTTAACTGTAAAGAGTGACGATGTTATGGGTAGAACACGTATGTATGAGGCTATAGTTAAAGGCGAGAATGCCTTGCCGCCCGGTACGCCGGAATCGTTTAATGTTCTTGTTAAAGAACTGCAGAGCCTTGGCCTTGATGTCAAGACAGCAAAGAAGGAACAGTCTAGTTAACCCTGTATTTTACGGAGCAGATAAATGAGTATAGATGTAAAATTTGATTCAGTTAGTATAAACATAGCGTCACCGGAAGTGATAAAATCATGGTCCAAAGGTGAAGTCAAGAAGCCTGAAACCATTAATTACCGTACATTGCGTCCGGAAAAGGATGGATTATTTTGTGAGAGGATATTCGGCCCGGTAAGAGATTGGGAATGCAGCTGTGGTAAATACAAGCGTATTAAGCATAAGGGTATTATTTGTGATCGTTGCGGTGTTGAGGTGACTTTATCTAAGGTCAGACGCGAAAAGATGGGTCATATCGAGCTCGCTACGCCTGTTTCGCATATCTGGTTTTTCAAGGTAGTCCCTTCAAGGATAGGAACGCTTTTAGGTATCACTTTAAGAGAGCTTGAAAAAGTACTTTATTATGAAGAGTATATAGTAATCGATCCAGGTGAAACCGGCCTAAAAGAGAGAGAATTATTAAACGATGAAAAGTACCGTCAGTATAGCCAGGAGCATAAAGACGGATTTAAGGCTATGATGGGCGCGGAGGCGGTAAAAGAGATATTAAAGAAGGTTGACCTTACAAAATTATCATCAAAGACTATCAAGGATTTCAAGAACTCAAAGGGGGAACAGACCCAGAAGAGATTGGCAAAGATACTTAAAATAGTCGAGCAGTTCAAACACAGCGAGAATAATCCGGAATGGATGATAATGGATATAATACCTGTTATCCCCCCGGATCTTCGTCCTTTGGTACCTCTTGATGGTGGCCGTTTCGCGACCAGCGATCTAAACGACCTCTATAGGAGAGTTATTAACAGGAACAATCGTTTAAAGAAGCTTATGGATTTGAAGGCGCCAGAGGTAATTATAAGAAATGAGAAGAGGATGTTGCAGGAGGCGGTTGACGCGCTCTTTGATAATGGCAGGCATGGCAGGCCCGTACTTGGCACTGGAAACAGGCCATTAAAATCATTAAGTGATATGCTAAAGGGTAAGCAGGGCCGTTTTAGACAGAACCTTTTAGGTAAGAGGGTAGATTATTCAGGAAGGTCTGTTATAGTAATAGGCCCGGAACTAAAACTGCATCAGTGCGGACTTCCTAAGAAGATGGCATTAGAGTTATTCGAGCCCTTTATAATAAAGAAACTGAAAGAGCGCGGTTTTGTTCATACGATTAAGAGTGCTAAGAGAATGGTAGAAAAGGCAAAACTTGAGGTATGGGATATCTTAGAAGAGGTCATAGCGGATCACCCTATACTCTTAAACAGAGCGCCGACCCTGCATAGGCTTGGAATACAGGCTTTCCAGCCAGTCTTGATAGAAGGAAAAGCGATAAGGATTCATCCACTTGTCTGTTCAGCATTTAATGCTGATTTTGATGGTGACCAGATGGCTGTTCATGTTCCACTTTCAATAGAGGCTCAGATGGAAACACGCCTTCTTATGATGGCGTCAAATAATATATTCTCACCATCTAGTGGCGAGCCGATAGTAGCGCCTACGCAGGATATAGTTATAGGCCTTCATTATATTACTAAGGAGAATAAGGGTGAGCTTGGAGAAGGCATGATCTTTGCCTCAATGGATGAGGCGATATCCGCTTATAATGATAAGCAGGTTCATATACACGCGTTGGTCAAGGTAAGGATAGAACAGAAGATTATTGAGACAACTCCCGGTAGAATTATATTGAATAAGGCCCTGCCTAAAGACCTGCCATTTTTCAATGATATTATTAACAAGAAAAAGATAGCGAACTTGATAACCATTTCTTATAAGAGATTTGGCCATAGCCGTACTGTGCGACTTTTAGATGATTTAAAGACCTTGGGTTTCCGATGGGCAACAAAAGCAGGACTTTCTATATCAGTTGATGATTTAAAGCTTTTACATGAGAAGAAACAGATTATAGGCGATGCGCAAAAGCTGGTAAATGATGTCCAGGCTCAGTATAGAAAGGGTATTATAACCGATCGTGAGCGATATAATAAGATAGTTGATATATGGACACATGTTACAGATGTTATCTCAGATAAGGTTATAGATAATCTTGGAGAGTTTAATCCTATATTTATGATGGCGGATTCAGGAGCTCGTGGTTCAAGGCAGCAGATAAGACAGCTTGCCGGTATGAGGGGCCTAATGGCAAAGCCATCCGGTGAGATTATAGAATACCCTATTACCGCGAATTTCCGTGAAGGGCTTACTGTGCTTGAGTATTTTATATCAACACATGGCGCTAGAAAGGGTTTAGCCGATACAGCGCTAAAGACCGCGGATTCAGGTTATTTAACGAGAAGGTTAGTTGACGTCGCGCAGGATGTTATTATTAATGAAGATGATTGCAAGACATTAAATGGTATCCTTATTAGCGCGATTATTGAGGGTGATGAGGTTGTTGTTAGCCTTAAAGAAAGAATTATCGGACGTGTAGCATGTGACAATATAGTTGATATTATTACAGATGAGTTGATTGTAGAGGCAGGCAAAGAGATAGATGAGGAAAAGGCAGAGTGCATTGAAACAGCGGGTATAGAGCGCATAAGAATAAGAAGTGTGCTGACTTGTGAAGCGAAAAAAGGAGTATGCGTTAAATGCTATGGCCGCAATCTCGCTACATTCAGGCTTGTTGAAAAGGGCGAGGCTATTGGTATAGTCGCGGCTCAATCAATCGGAGAACCCGGAACACAGCTTACGATGAGGACCTTTCATATTGGTGGTACTGCGAGCAGGGTTATTGAGCAGGCATTCATAAAATCTAAAAATGATGGTATTGTTAAATACCATAATCTAAGAACAGTAGAAAAGGTCAGCACGCAGGAGATCATAGTCTTAAATCGTAATGGCCAGGTATCGATAAATGATGAAAGCGGTAGAGAGTTTGAGCGCTACCCAATTCCTCATGGAGCCATTATAGCGGTTAAAGAAAATAAGCCCGTAAAGAAGGACGCGATATTTGTGAAATGGGATCCTTACATGTCTCCGATACTTACGGAAATGGCGGGTACGATCAGGTTCGAGGATGTAAAAGAAGGTATTACCATGCGTCAGGAGCTGGATCCCCAGACCAAGCTTACTGATACAGTTATCATAGAGCATAAGGGTGAATACCACCCCCAGATTGTTATTCAAAATGATAAAAAAGAAGTAGCTGCTTTGTACCCTATACCAGCAGGTGCCCATATCCTGGTTAAAAATGGTTCGCAGGTGAAGGCAGGCGATTTACTTGCCAAGACTCCGCGTGTTATTACAAAGACAAGAGATATTACAGGAGGACTTCCAAGGGTCGCGGAGTTGTTTGAGGCGCGAAAACCAAAGGATCCCGCTATTATCAGTGAGATCGATGGTATAGTTGAGTTCGGTGGTTCTAAAAAGGGCCAGAGGAGAATAATAGTAAAGAGTTCTACGGATATGACAAAAGAGTATCTTATCCCGCACGGCAAGCATCTTAATGTTTATAAGGGGGATAGAGTATATGCCGGCCAGCAGCTGATAGATGGTCCGGTTGTACCCCAGGATATACTTAAAGTTTCAGGCGATAAGTCACTCCAGGAATATCTGGTAAATGAAGTTCAGGAGGTTTATCGCCTTCAGGGAGTAAAGATAAATGACAAGCATATAGAGGTCATAGTAAGGCAGATGCTTAAGAAGGTCAGGATAGATGACCCGGGAGATACAGACTTCCTAGTTGGCTCTAATGTAGATAAAATAATATTTCAGGAAGGTAACCAGAAGGTCCTAAAGAAGAAAAAGAAGCCCGCTAAAGCGACACCTATACTCCTTGGCATAACAAAGGCGTCCTTGAGTACTGAAAGCTTTATATCCGCCGCGAGTTTTCAGGAGACGACACGTATATTAACAGAAGCCGCCGCAAGTGGAAAAGTGGACAATCTTTTAGGTTTAAAAGAGAATGTAATAATGGGCCATCCTGTTCCCGCGGGAACGGGATTCGCGGAGAACAGAAATATAGAACTTATAAAGAAGGTGGACGGGATAAAGAAGGCAAAACCGGAAGCTGAAGATCAGGAAGCTCAGGATAAAGAGACTAAATAATCAATCCCTGTGAGGAGTAAACAAACATTATGCCAACGATAAATCAGTTGATACGAAAAGGTAGAAAAGTTATTACAACAAAGACAAAGTCACCGGCTTTGAAGGGTTCGCCTCAGAGAAGAGGGGTATGTCTTCAGGTAAAGACACAGACCCCTAAGAAGCCTAATTCAGCGTTAAGAAAGATAGCCAGGGTAAGGCTTACTAATGGTATTGAGGTTACAGCGTATATTCCGGGAGAAGGGCATAACCTGCAAGAGCATTCGATAGTTCTTGTAAGGGGTGGTAAAGTAAAGGACTTGCCGGGTGTCAGGTATCATATAGTCAGAGGTATCCTTGATACGCAGGGGGTCGCGAACAGGAAGAATAGCCGCTCGAAGTACGGAGGCAAGAGGCCAAAACCAGGCGCTGCTCCGGCAGCCTGAGCGTAATTCGATAACCGTAGACTTAAACTTAGTTTAGAAGGATAAGATAATGAGAAGAAGAAGGGCAGAAAAAAGAAAAGTATTACCGGATCCAAAATATAAATCTGAGATGATATCCAAATTTATAAATATTGTAATGGAGAGAGGCAAAAAGGCTACAGCGGAAAGAATTGTTTATGACGCCTTTGATGGTTTACAGGAGAAGACCGGCAAGAATAACGCCCTGGAGCTTTTTCAGCAGGTTTTAGATAATATAAGGCCGATGCTTGAGTTGAAGTCAAGGCGTGTCGGAGGCGCGACATATCAGGTGCCTATAGAGGTAACTCACGCGCGAGGTATAACTATAGCCATGCGCTGGTTAAGAAATTTCGCCAGGCTTCGTAAGGGCGGGCCGATGAGCGCCAGATTGACAACAGAGTTATTTGACGCTTATCAGAAGCAGGGCTCAGCGATAAAAAAGAAGGAAGATACACATAAGATGGCAGAGGCTAATAAGGCATTTAGCCACTTTAAATGGTAATTGCCCTTCTCGCGGATATTCCGCTGATAACTTATGAACAGTATATATTATGATAACATTATTAGAGAAACCTAAAAAGATAGAAGCCATGAAACAGGATCAGTCCTTATATAAATTGAGAAATATCGGAATTATGGCGCATATTGACGCGGGTAAGACCACTACTACTGAGAGGATTCTCTATCTTACAGGCCGGATATACAGGGTCGGAGGCGTAGATGACGGAACTGCCACTATGGACTGGATGCAGCAAGAGCAGGAGCGGGGTATCACTATAACTTCAGCCAGTACAGCATGCAAATGGAAAGATTGTGACATTAATATCATTGATACGCCAGGGCATGTTGATTTTACGGTAGAGGTTGAAAGGTCGCTACGGGTTCTTGATGGCGGGATAGTTATATTCTGCGCTGTAGGTGGAGTAGAGCCTCAAAGCGAGACTGTCTGGAGACAGGCAGATAATTACAAGGTTCCCAGGATGGCATATATAAATAAGATGGATCGTACCGGAGCTGACTTCTTCGCGGTTGAAAAACAGATTAAGGACTATCTTGGAGCAAATGCTGTGCCCATTCAGTTGCCTATGGGTTCCGCGGCGGATTTTAAGGGTATCATAGATATTATTAATTATAAGGCTATTATATATAAAGATGTGGAAGGTGATGATTTTGATATAGTCGATATCCCTGATGAATACCTTGAGCAGGCACGAGTTTATAGGCATAAGCTGCTTGAAGTGGTCGCGGATATTGATGAAAATCTTATGCATAAATATATACAGGATGAAAATAGCGTTACAGTCGATGAGATAAAACAGGCACTAAGGCAAGGTGTTTTAAAGCTGAAGATAGTCCCTGTTTTATGCGGATCCTCACTTCGTAATAAGGGTGTTGACATTCTAATGAATGCTGTATGCGATTATTTGCCATCCCCGCTTGACGTGTCTGCTGTAGAAGGCATAGATCCAAGGAATGAGGCGGTTAAAATGTGTAAAGCGGATAAGGATGAACCATTTGCCGCTCTCGCGTTTAAGATTGTATCGGACCCATATGTTGGTAAGCTGACATATTTCAGGGTATATTCAGGTTCATTTACATCTGGTGCTTATGTATACAACGCGTCTAAGGATAAAAAAGAGAGAATAGGTAAGATAGTTAAGATGCACGCTAATAAGCAGGAGATAGTTGATACTGTATATGCGGGGGATATTGCCGCGGCGGTTGGGCTTAAAGAGACTAAGACAGGTGATACCCTTTGTACTGAAAAGAACCCTGTTGTACTCGAAAGTATCCATTTTCCTGACCCGGTACTTTTTATGGCTATAGAGCCCAAATCTAAACAGGACCAGGATAAACTGGGTATAGTCCTTAAAAAGATAGAGGAGGAGGATCCTTCCTTTAAAGTGAAGTACGATAGTGACACTGGACAGACAATTATCTCCGGTATGGGTGAGTTGCACCTTGAGGTTATAGTAAATAGAATGGCACAGGAATTTAATCTAAGGGCAAATACAGGTAAGCCTGAAGTTGCTTATAAAGAGACTATAAAGAAGCGTGCGAGTTCAGTAGGCAAATTTGTTCAGCAGACAGGCGGCCATGGCCAGTACGGGCATGTTGTTTTTGATGTAGAGACAGGCCAGAGAGGTTCAGGGGTTGTCTTTGAAAGCAGGATCAAGGGTGGAGTAATACCCAGAGAATTTATCCCGGCTGTAAAGAGCGGCGTATTGGAAGCCGCCAGAAATGGCGTCTTGGCTGGTTATCCTGTTACGGATATACACATTAAACTTATAGATGGTTCATATCATGATGTTGATTCTTCAGAAATGGCTTTTAAGGCAGCGGCGTGTATCGGTTTAAATGACGCGCTTAGAAAAGGCTTATCTATGCTTTTAGAGCCTATTATGAATATAGAGATTGTAGTTCCTGAGGAGTTTTTAGGAGATGTTATCGCGGATTATAATTCACGCAGGGGCAAGATAGAATCTATAAAACCAAAGGTTAACCTCCAGGCTGTAAAAGGTTTTATACCCCTCGCGGAGACCTTTGGATACGCTACTGCGTTGCGCAGCTTGACTCAGGGAAGAGGTACTTATATAATGGAGCCTGCTTATTATAACGAGGTCCCATCATTTATAGCTGAGAAAATCGTAAGTTTAGGATAAAAAGGAGTAATAATGGCAAAGGAAAAATTTTTACGAACAAAGCCACATATTAATA
>CAZGAS010000030.1:0-14374 GCA_964523875.1 uncultured Planctomycetia bacterium
AACTTCTGATATTTCAGTTGACGGTACTCTATCTTTTTGTTAAAATACTTCTTCCATATATACATAGTATAGGAATTCGCGTAATTCTCATACAGCAACAACATAGTCGCGCAAAGCGCCTATCTTGCTAAATAAAGGAGATTCCCCATGATCCCACGTTATAGCCTGCCTGAAATGAGCCGGATATGGCAACAGCAGAATAAGTTCCAGAAGATGATGGAAGTAGAGGTCGCGGCCTGTGAGGCACATGCTAAGAGCGGTAAGATCCCTAAAAAGGCCCTGACAAACATACAGAAGAAAGCGTGTTTTGACCTGGAGCGCATAGAGGCCCTTGATAAGAAGACTAACCATGACGTAGCGGCTTTTGTTGAAAATTTACAGGATAATATCGGTCCCGGCGGTGAGTATGTTCATATGGGGTTGACGTCGAATGATGTTACTGATACGGCTCTCGCGTTGCAGATGAAGGAGGCAGCGGATATTATCCTGCAGGACCTCATCTCTTTAAAAGATGTGCTCGCGAAGAAGGCAAATCGGTATAGAGATACTGTTATGATAGGCAGGACCCATGGTGTGCATGCTGAGCCTATTACCTTTGGGTTTAAGATGGCGCTCTTTTTTGAGGAGACAAAGCGTAATATCGAGCGCATGGAACAGGCAAGGGAGAATATAGCCATTGGTAAAATCTCAGGCGCTGTTGGAACGTTTTCCAATGTTGAGCCACAGGTAGAAGATTATGTATGTAAAAAGCTTGAGCTAAAACCCGCGCCCATCTCAAATCAGGTGCTGCAACGGGACAGGCACGCGCAATATCTTACGGCCATAGCCATAGCAGGCGCGACACTTGAAAAACTTGCCACAGAGATACGCGGCCTGCAGCGCACAGAGATATTAGAGGCAGAGGAGTATTTTTCAAAAAGCCAGAAAGGTTCATCCGCTATGCCGCACAAGAGAAACCCTATCACATGCGAGAAGATATGCGGATTAGCCAGGGTTTTAAGAAGCAACGCGCACGCGGCCATGGAGAATATAGCGTTATGGCACGAAAGGGACATAAGCCATTCTTCCGTTGAAAGGGTTATTATACCTGATTCTACTATTTTGATAGACTATATGTTAAAGACTATGGCGCAACTCATAGACCACCTTGTAATATATCCGGAAAATATGCGTAAGAATCTGGAAAAGACAGGGGGCCTGATATTTTCACAGCGCGTTATGATAGAGCTTATAAAGGCAGGCCTGACTCGGGAAGAGGCATATAGGCTTGTCCAGAAACACGCGATGAATACCTGGAAAGAAGGCAAAGACTTCCAGGACGCGCTTTTAAGTGATAAGGAGATTAAAAGCATGTTAACGCCTTATAAGATAAGAAGGTGTTTTGAGCTTGATTATTATCTACGCAATATAAAACGAATCTTACACCGCACGGGCGTAATCTCAAAATAAGCATAAGGAGATTAAAAGATGAAGAAGATAGATCAGGTATATGAAGGAAAGGCAAAAAAGCTTTTTACTACAGAGGACGCGGATATCTATATACAGGAATTCAAGGATGACGCGACAGCCTTCGACGCTACCAAGAGAGGCACGATTGTTGACAAGGGCGTGGTCAATAACAAGATCTCTACAAAATTATTTCGGCTCTTGGAGACAAAAGGCATCCCTACCCACTTTATAGAACTACTTAATGACAGAGATATGGCAGTGAAAAAGGTTGAGATTATCCCGCTGGAAGTGACGATGCGTAATGTTGTAGCAGGCGGCATGGCGAAGCTTTTAGGCCTTGATGAAGGTATTATATTAGATGAACCGGTTTTTGAGTATCATTACAAAAATGATGCCTTGCATGACCCTCTTATAAATGATTTCCATATAAAGGCATTAAACCTAGCGACAAAAGAGGAATTAGATACCATCAAGGATATGTCATTTAAGATAAACAATATCTTAAGAGATTTCTTTTCAAGTAAAAATCTGGATCTGGTAGATTTTAAACTTGAGTTTGGCAGGTGTAAGGGGAAAATAATATTAGCAGATGAGATATCACCTGATACATGCCGGCTTTGGGAAAAACAGTCTAAAAGAAAGATGGATAAAGATAGATTTCGCAGGGACTTAGGCAGCATAGAAGAGACTTATCAGGAGGTACTAAAGTTGGTGGTAGATTAATATGAGTTCAAAGAAGCGTTTAAGTTATAAAGATTCAGGTGTCGATATCACAAAGGGAAATCTCTTTGTGCGGCAGATAGCCTTAATGGCAAGGTCAACAAAGACCAGGCAGGTGCTCTGTGATATAGGTTCCTTCGGCGGCCTATTCGCGTTGGATCAGAAGAGGTATAAGGAGCCCGTACTTGTCTCTTCTACCGATGGGGTTGGCACCAAGCTTCTCATCGCCCAGGGGCTGGGTATCCATCAGTGGGTTGGTTTTGACCTTGTTGGCATGTGTGTGAATGATATCGCTACAACAGGCGCGTCCCCGCTTTTTTTTCTGGATTACATCTCAACAGGCAGAATCAAACTGCCCATATTAAAGAAAGTTATAAAAGGGATTGTCTCAGCGTGTAAGGAGACTGGTTACGCGTTGATAGGCGGAGAGACGGCGGAAATGCCCGGCATGTACAAGCCCGGAGAATATGACCTTGCGGGTTTCTGCGTCGGCATAATAGATAAAAAGGATATTATAGACGGAAGCAGTATAAGCAAGAGAGATATTGTAATAGGCCTTGCGTCAAGCGGGCCGCATTCAAATGGCTATTCCCTTATAAGAAAAGTATTTTCCAAAAACGAGCTTGTAAGATTTAAGAATGATATCCTTAAACCCACACGGCTTTATACACAACCTCTCCTGGCGTTGCAGAAAAAGGTTACGGTAAAGGGTATTGCCCATATTACAGGAGGGGCGTATTTCGAAAAAATACCGCGTATTGTCCCAAAAGGGCTATCTATGATAATAGATACAAGCTCATGGAGAGTCCCCGATATTTTTCAACAGATCCAGAAGAGAGGTAACATAAGAAGGAAAGAGATGTATAGGGTATTTAACATGGGCCTGGGTATGGCAGTTGTCTTATCAGCAAAAGACCTCAAAAGGGCCCAATCAATACTTACAAGCTGTAAAATTAAATCCTGGGTTATTGGCGAGATAGAACAAGGCGATGAAAAGGTCAAACTAATATAGCTTTGGCGGGATAACCAGCTATGTCTTAGCATACATTAAGTGACTATTCATAGCTTCTAAAAAAGGGTTATATATGAAGGTACTAGTTATTGGCTCCGGCGGAAGAGAGCATGCCCTCTGCTGGAAGATAGCGCAAAGCAAGAGGGTTGATAAGCTTTATTGTGCCCCGGGAAATGGCGGCATATCAGATATAGCTGAGTGCGTTGATATAAAGGCGGATGACATCTCTTCCCTCGTGGTTTTTGCGAAAACCAATGGTATAGATATAACAGTAGTAGGCCCCGAGACCCCGCTGGTAAATGGTATAGTCGATAGCTTTCAGAAAAAGCAGCTGAGAATATTCGGGCCTGATAGAGCGGCAGCAATGCTTGAAGGCAGCAAGATATTTGCGAAAGAGACGATGACCAGATTTGGCCTTCCGACAGCTGGTTTTCAGGCCTTTGACAACCCTGACAAAGCAAAGTTGTTTATAAAGAAAAAAGGGCCCCCTCTTGTTATTAAGGCAGATGGCCTGTGCGCGGGTAAGGGTGTGATAGTAGCCCGTACAGAGAAAGAGGCGTTACGGGCCATTGACTTTTTGATGGTTGATAAAGTGTTCGGTACTGCAGGTGAAAAGATTATTATAGAGGATTGCCTTGTTGGTGAAGAGGTCTCTATTATTTTGGTAAGCGATGGTAAAGATTTTGTCCTTTTTCCATCAAGCCAGGACCACAAGAGGGCATTGGATAAGGACCAGGGCCCTAATACAGGAGGCATGGGCGCGTATTCACCAGCACCTGTTATTAATGAGAGTTTAGAAGAAAAGATATGCGACAGGATCATCAAGCCTCTTATAGATGGGCTTTATAAGGGCAATACTCCATATAAAGGTGTTTTGTATATTGGCCTTATGATTTTGAATAACGAGCCATCTGTCTTGGAGTTCAATGTTCGTTTTGGGGATCCGGAGACACAGGTTCTCCTACCACGGGTTAAGACAGATATTATTAATATTATAGACGCCGCGTTAGATGGACGCGTTAAAGAGATAGCGGTAGAGATTGATAAGCGTGCTTGTGTCTCTATTGTCTGCGCTTCAGGGGGTTATCCCGGAAGTTACGAGAAGAATCTACCCATAGAAGGCCTGGATACCGCGCTAAAGATAAGCAATGTAATGATTTTTCACGCAGGTACAAAATTAACGCAAAACACGAGAGGTGAAAAGCCCTTTGATTTTGCCAGGAGCAAGCTCTATGAGACTAATGGCGGCCGCGTACTTGCTGTTACAGCTATAGCTGATAATATTAAGGATGCCATAGATAAGGCCTATGAGGCTGTCGCAATGATAAATTTTCACGGCATGCAGTATAGACAAGATATAGGGCTTAAGGCCCTTGAAAGGATCAAGGCCTAGGATAGAATCCCTCGCTTAACAGCAGGCAGGCCTAAGTTGTGCGTAATCGCTACCCCGATACCACAAACTTCGTTTGGGTCTGGGGTTAATTCGGCCATACAATTTAGTTCGTTTCACTCTCTAAGTTGTGGTCTTATTAAAGGAGAAAAAATGGCAAATAAACAAGTCGCGATTATTATGGGCAGCAAATCCGACATGCCTATTATGCAGCATGGCGTCGAGTTACTTAAGGCATTCGGCATAAGCTACGATGTCAAGATATTATCAGCGCACAGGATGCCTAAGCAGACTATTCAATTCGCTAATACAGCTCTTACTAAGGGTTATCAGGTGATAATAGCGGCAGCAGGAGGAGCGGCTCATCTAGCCGGAGTAGTAGCGGCGCATACTATAGTTCCTGTGATAGGCGTACCTATCCAGACAAAGGCACTAGGCGGTGTTGATTCATTATTTTCTACCGTACAGATGCCTTCAGGTATTCCTGTAGGATGTATGGCAATAGGGAAAGCAGGCGCGGTTAATGCCTCTGTATACGCTGCCGAGATCCTGGCGTTGGGCAATGGAACCTTGCAAAAGAGGCTTGATAAGTATAAAAGGTCCCTCGCGGCAAAAGTGCTCAAAAAATGAAAACAAGTATTATTCATATCGATGCCAATATGCCGCAAATTGACAGGATACGACAGGTTGTAGCCGTTTTAAACCAAGGCGGTATAGTAGCGGTACCAACAGAGACAGTCTTCGGACTTGCCTGTGATATGGCAAACGCGGAAGCGGTAAAAAGGTTATACACGATAAAAAATAGGCCTGAAGATAAGCCTTTTGTTATCCAGGCAGCAAGCGTAGATAAGGTTTTAAATATTCTTGGCAAACAGGATGCTGTGATAGAGAATCTTCTTAGGAATTTTTGGCCAGGGCCGCTTACAACAATAATAGACAGCAAGGATGGAAAGAAGGGTTTTAGGGTACCTGATAGCAAGGTTGCTCTTGCTGTGCTTGCACAGATAGGCCGGCCGCTTGTTGTAACAAGCGCGAATCTTTCCGGAAAGAGCGCTCTAAATTCCCCGGACGATATTAACAAGCATTTTAACGGCCTGGTAGATATGATTATAGATAATGGCAATCGCGCGTCTGGTATTGAATCCACAATCTTGGATTGTACAGTAACACCTTTTAAGTTCCTGAGAAAAGGCGCTATAGCCCGCGCACTCGAACAATACATCATGTCAACAGGCCATTTATAGCGTTTAACACCATTTGCTACCTTAATGTCGGACATATCACAATATGGGTGAGATAAGAAAGATACTCGTAATATGCACAGGTAATGCCTGCCGCTCTCCTATGGCAGAGGGCTTTTTGAAAAAATACCTTAAGAGAGAAGATGGTTTTGAGGTCACGTCTGCGGGTATATCCGCGATAGATGGATTGGCGCCTACTCCAGCCGCTGTTCAGGTAATGAGTGAACAGGGTATTGATATATCTGATTACTTATCAACAGCCTTTTACAGTGGTTTGGTGGAAAGAGCGGATATTATTCTGGTAATGTCAGATATCCATAAGGATTTTCTAACAAAGGCAGTTCTGGAAGCTGATAAAAAAGTCTTTCTCTACAAGGAGTTCGCGGGCGCGCCTGGTATAGACCGGAATGTAGCTGATCCTATAGGCCAACCCGTAGTAGTCTATAGGCATGTGCGTGATGAGATACGGGATCTAACACGCGCGATAGTGAAAAAAATACAATCCACAAATTAATATAAGGGGGCAAATACATGAAGATAGCGCTGGGTTCTGATCATGGCGGTTTTCAACTTAAACGGTCTCTTATAGATTATCTGAAGAAGAACGGCCATAATATAATAGATGTAGGATGTTTTAATGACGAGAGTTGTGATTATCCGCAATACAGTTATGAGGCAGCGGCCATGGTAAGAGACAAAACAGCGGACAGGGCAGTCGTTATCTGTAAAAGCGGGATAGGGAACTCTATGGTAGCGAATAAAGTAAAAGGGGTAAGAGCGGCCCTATGTTATAACATAGCACAGGTGCGGTCAAGTCGCGAGCATAACGACGCCAATGTTTTAGCCCTGGGCGCTATGTATACTAACCCTGCTGCTGCTAAGAGAATGGTATCGGTGTGGCTTAAGACAAAGGCTCTTGCCGGAAGGCACGCGCGCAGGGTACGGCAGATCAAGAGTTTAGAGAAAATATCATAGCATAAGGGAGATATCAATGAACGCGATTAAAAAATATGACAAAGAACTTTATAAGGCTATTGCCGGAGAAAAGAAAAGGCAGCAGGATAATCTTGAGCTTATCGCAAGCGAAAACTACGCGCCGGATGTGGTATTGGAGGCCCAGGGTTCTGTCCTGACTAACAAATACGCGGAAGGTTATCCCGGCAGGCGTTGGTACGGGGGTTGTGAGTATGTTGATGCCGCTGAAACTCTTGCTATCGACAGGGTGAAGAAGCTGTATAAGGCAGAACACGCGAATGTGCAACCGCATTCAGGCTCAAGCGCGAATATGGCTGTAGTCTTTAGCCAGCTTAAATTTGGTGAAAAGATACTCGCTATGGACCTTGCCTGCGGCGGCCATCTTACACATGGGCACCCTTTGAATTTTTCAGGTAAATATTTCAGTATTATTCCGTACGGAGTAGACCGCAAGACAGAGAAACTTGATTATGACGTTATTCTTTCTCTGGCAAAGAAGCATAAACCAAGGCTTGTTATAGCCGGCGCGAGCGCGTATTCCAGAACAATACACGCGAGGAGGTTAAGAGAGATCTGCGATAAGGTAGGCGCTATGCTCATGGTGGATATGGCACATATCGCGGGACTTGTAGCGGCAGGATGTCATCCAAACCCAGTACCATATTCCGAGTTTGTAACCAGTACAACGCATAAGACGCTTTGCGGGCCCAGAAGCGGTTTTATACTTTGCAAGAAAGAGTTTGCCAAATCCATAAACTATATGGTCTTTCCAGGGCTGCAAGGTGGGCCGCTTATGCATATTATTGCAGCGAAGGCTGCGGCGTTTAAAGAGGCACAGACAGAGAGATTTAAGAAGAAGCAGGTCCAGACCATAAAGAATGCCAGTACCTTATCTGACCAGTTAAAGAGCTTAGGTTACAGGATAGTATCCGGCGGAACGGATAACCATATGCTTTTAGTCGATGTATTTCAGTCAAGAGGCATAACAGGCAAAGAAGCGTCAGCGATACTGGATAAGGCCCGCATTACAGTTAATAAGAACCTTATTCCATATGACACTCAGTCGCCTCTTATAGCAAGTGGTATTAGGCTTGGCAGTCCGGCGCTTACTACGCGGGGCATGAAAGAAGTGCACATGAAATATATCGCGGGATTGATAGATGTTGTGTTATCGAATCCATTCAATAATAAAAAAATAGGAGAAGTAAAAGAGGCTGTATCAAAACTTACGAAAAAATTTCCTATATATAAATCACGAGTGTTCTGATGACAAAAAATCCGAAAACCAAACACAAAAAACCAAAGGTCGTAAAGCGTACATTAAAGCGTCCGGATTGGGATACTTATTTTTTGGAACTTGCTAAACTTGTTTCACGCCGCGCGACATGCCTGAGGCGCAGTGTCGGGGCAGTTATTGTCAAGAACAGGCACATCTTATCCACAGGATACAATGGCGCGCCTAAGGGGATAGCTCATTGTGATACTACAGGCTGTATTCGCGAAAAACTTAAGATTCCATCGGGAGAGAGGCATGAATTGTGCAGAGGTTTGCACGCTGAACAGAATGCGATTATCCAGGCAGCCCTGTATGGTGTTGGCCTTAACGAAGCAACATTATATTGTACGACCTCACCTTGCTCAATCTGCGCCAAGATGATTATCAACGCGGGCATAAAGGAGATAGTTGTTTCCGGGGGTTATCCTGATAAGATGGCAAGCGGATTTTTTAAAGAAGTAGGAGTGCTGGTAAGGCACATTAAAAAAACAAGAAAACAATAGATTTTAAGAGATTACAAGCGATTTTAAGAGGTTTTTCCTTAGAATTCCCCCAAATTTCTATTTAGAACTGTTTGACAATACAATATATAGGGTGTACACTCATTTGCTACTACTAGATGGTGTATATTAAATATATTAATCCTGACTTAACAAGACAAGGCCTATCAAATGAAATGTCCTTATTGCGGCTACAAAGAAGACAAGGTTGTGGATTCCCGCGCGGGCACAGAAAATAATTCTATCAGGAGAAGAAGAGAGTGCTTAAAGTGCCAGAGGCGCTTTACTACATATGAGAACATTGAAGACATGGCGCTTATGGTAGTAAAAAAAGATGGGCAGCGTCAGGCCTTTGACCGCAACAAGCTTATTTCCGGGATATTGAAATCGTGCGAAAAGAGGCCTGTAAGCGCGAACAAAATAGAGCACCTTGTAGATGATGTAGCAAGAACATTACAGAGAAAACATGAGAAGGAAGTACAATCGTCACGGATAGGTGAAATGGTTATGAAGAAGTTGCACGGGCTTGATGAGGTAGCCTATGTACGCTTTGCCTCAGTTTATAGAGAGTTTAAGGATGTAACAGAATTTATGAAAGAAATGAAATACGTTTTAAGCAAACAACGCTAGGTATTAAGGCGCAACCCGCGCGAGAGGGCAGATTTAAATTTTATAATTCGATATTTTTATGGGCACAATCTTATATTGTAAGTTCTGTATAGAATATTTCATATAATAAAAAGGGGGAAACATGGAGACCAGGCAAAAGGACGACACAGATAAAAAACAAGGATATTTTGGCTCGGTAACAAAAAGAGATGCCAGGGTAGTAGCATTTGACAAATCTAAAATAACAGATGCTATATTTAAAGCGGCAACAGCGGCAGGAGGCGCGGATAAGCAGATGGCCGAAGAGCTCGCGTCAGCAGTTACCCTCTTTTTGCGCAATAGGTTTGGCTCTAAAAATCCCTCGATAGAAGAGATACAGGACGCTGTAGAGAAGGTGCTTATTGAAACCGGCCACGCGAAGACCGCTAAGCGGTATATACTTTACAGGGAAAATAGAACGAAGGCAAGAAAAGATTTACGCGTAAGAAAAAAGACAAGACATGATGGCAATTCTACTGATATAGCGCTTATGGTTACTCCTCTAACAAAGGATGAGATACTCTCTTGGGATAAAGCTAAGGTAGCATCAGCCCTTGTCAAAGAAGCGGGTGTAGACGTGGTGTTAGCCAATGAAATAGCCTCAGCTGTGGAGCGCAAAATAGTAGATTCACAGCTTACCCATATATCAACCAGCCTGATAAGGGAGATTGTTGATAATGAGTTATTTGTTCGCGGCCTAAATAAAAAACTCGCGCAACAGGCTACTATAGGTATGCCTACATATGATCTCGAGACTCTGATATTCTCAAAGAGCAAGGAGAACGCGAATATAAATTCCAATAACCCGGAAGCGATTAATCTCGCTATCGCGGAAACAACGCTTAAACAATACGCCCTCCAGAAGATATTCTCCAAAGATATATCAGAGTCGCATATGAAAGGAGAGATACATCTGCATGACCTTGGTTATCCAACACGAGTATATTGCTCATCGCATTCTTTAGAATATATTAAGAAGTATGGGTTGCATTTGAGCAACCTGGATACGCAGAGCGCGCCGGCGAAACACGCGCGCACACTTACAGGGCATCTTAATACATTCTTAGCGAGTATGCAGGCTTATTACGCTGGCGCCCTTGGCGTCGCGTATATTAATATAATGTATGCCCCGTATTTAGAGTCAATGACAGATAAGCAGATGCGGCAGGAAGCGCAGCATCTTATATTCTCCGCTTCGCAGAGTGCTTTTTCAAGGGGAGGGCAGAGCCTTTTTATAGACCATAATATCCATACAGGTATTCCAAATTATCTTAAAAATATACCCGCTATTGGCCCAAGCGGAAAGTATACAGGTAAGACCTATGGTGATTATGAAGAGATTGCTCAGCGATTCGCGAAAGCTATGTTACGGGTTTGGCAGAAAGGCGATGAATACGGCAAGCCTTTCGCTTTCCCAAAAGCGGATTTTCATATCAGCGAGGAGACACTGGAAGACCCGAAACAAAGAGAGTTGTTTGAATACGCGTGCCAGGTCGCGAGCGAAAACGGTTCGCCTTATTTTGTCTTTGACAGGGATGAAGTTACGCTTTCCGCTTGTTGTAGATTAAGAACGCAGATAAAGGATAACTATATGATAGAACATCCAGAGTCGATGCGTTTTTGTGGATTCCAAAATGTGACTATAAACCTTCCTCAAGCGGCTTACCGCGCGGGAAGAGGCAATATAGACGGCCTCTATAAAGAGATAGAGCGCTGTTTTCATCTGGCCATTAAGGCGCATAAGCAAAAGAAAGAATTTATACAGCAGCTCATGGCAAAACCCCACTTGCCTATGTGGGAAGTAGGCAAGATTGCGCTGGATGGCAAACCATATATTGATCTTGAGAAAGCGACTTATATTATAGGTATTGTCGGCCTCAATGAATGTGTACAGCATTTAACAGGCAGCCAACTTCATGAGGATGAGCAGGTGTATAAGCTCGGGCTCAAGATTATATCTTTCTTAGCGATTAAGGCCAAAGAAGCCGAGAAGAAGCTTGGCCTAAAATTCTCCCTGGAAGAATCTCCCGCGGAATCCGCGGCTATGAGGCTGGCGAAGGTTGACCTCAAACAATATTCCGAGGAATCGCAAAGGGTCATAAAAGGTGATATAGAGAATGATATGTATTATTATACAAATTCTATTCATTTCGCGGCTGACGCGCCCATAGATCTTATTACAAGGATACAGAAACAGGCAAAGTTCCATACTATGATTGAATCCGGCGCTATTATTCACGCGTTTGTCGGTGAAAAACTTCCCTCAAAAGAGTCGATAATGAATCTCGTGGAAAAGACGTTTTACAAGACCCAGGCAGCCCAGCTTGTTATCTCGCCGGAGTTTACCATATGCAATTCGTGCCATAAAAAGGATAACGGCTTGCACGATACGTGCAGTGCGTGTGATTCAGATGATGTATACGGTATGACAAGGATTGTAGGTTATTACAGCCGCGTAAACAATTGGAACAAATCTAAGTTGGGAGAGCTTGAAGACAGGCGAGCAAACCCATCAAACTATTTTGTAGCTTGACAGGCGTCAAAAGGAACGTGAAAGATGACCGCAAAAATCTAAAAAAGGAGTCATGTATGAAGATTAAGGTTTTTGGTAAAAAAAATTGCGCGAAATGCAAAACCACAAAAAATAAACTTAGTCATTTTATCGCGAAGAATAGTTACCAGGATAGCGCGACATTGGAATTTTATGACATGGATACAGTTGATGGTTTCGCGGAAGGTGCTTATCATGATGTATTGAAGATTCCCACTACTCTTATTGAAAAAAAAGAGGAAGTTCTCGCGCGTTGGGAAGGGGAAGTTCCCAATAGCGCTGAGTTCATGCCCCATTTTAAATAGATGAGCATACAAAACATACCAAGACAGGCAGATACCATAAACCCGTTGGTTAGTGCCCTCCCCATAAAAGGCTTCCAGGAAGTTACCCTTATAGATTGGGATAAAAAAATAGCGTCTATTATTTTTTTGGGAGGCTGCAACTTAAGATGTGGTTTTTGCCATTCTAGCAGCCTTGCCATTGCTAGCGAGAAGTTGGAGACAATACCCTTTGAGCATATCAACGCGTTTTTAGCCAAAAAAAAGGGATGGATAGATGGTGTTGTTGTTACTGGTGGAGAACCTATGCTTTACAAGGCAGGGCTATTGGAACTCGCGCGGGCTATTAAGAAAATAGGGCTTTTGGTGAAGGTGGATACTAATGGTACAAAACCAGATACGCTAAGAGAGGTTATCAAATCTAAACTAGTAGATTATATCGCAATGGACATCAAGTCCCAGCTTACCCCGGAAAAATATGCGCGGGCTACTGGTGTAAAGATAGAGATAGATGATATTATCGCGTCAAAAGAGATATTGCTAAATTCTGAAATCGATTACGAGTTTCGCACCACATTGGTTCCCGGAATAGTCGATTATCACGATATTGCCCAGATAGCTAAAACCATCAAAGGTGCTAAACAGTATTCCCTGCAACAGTTTGTGCCAAACGACCCCATAGATAAGTCTTTTCTTAATATCAAGCCATACCCCGCTGATACACTCCAGCAAATGCTTTCAGTCGCCTCTGAGTATGTTTCTAATGTAGCGCTGAAAAATAGTTAGGATAGTAATTGGCCCCGCAGGTTTGATTCTTTCTTAAGTTGGCTGAACCAATTTTGAAAACTTTTTTGCTTTTTTTCATTGATTAATTTTTCTCTGATCGCGTTTTTATCCTCTAAAAATTTTTCTTGGTTAATCGGTTTTAGCGCGTTGACCCTGATAAGGGCATATCCTTTTTGTGTTTTTGCGGGCCCGCCGGTATCACCGACATTAAGAGAGAAGGCTACCTGGGAGAATTCTTCTGACGAGCCGATCTCCTGGATATAACTTCCCCTCGCAATCTGTTGCGCTGTTTGAAGTTTATAACCTGATTCTTCCGCTATATCCTCTAGAGAGCGGGATGCTGTATTTATTAGCAAAAGAATATCATCGGCGTGAGATTTAGCCATGGATGACGCCTTTTCATCTATAAGTATCTCTTCCGCTTTTTTTCTTGACTCATCAAAAGAACCGGGCGTGGGCAGTGTCTTTGATCTTAACCGCATAATATAGAAAGAGTCGCCTGCCTCTACAACATTACTTACCTGGTCACGTTTAAGTTTTAAGGCCTCCATGGTAAAGGGGTAAGAGAGGCCTATCTCCGGTATCGCGGAATTCATGGAAAAGTTACCTGTCTCTTTTACCTCTAAGCCGTATTCGCCTGCCACATTTTTTAAGGTCCTTCTCTTTTTTATCTCCTGGGAAATTTCATCAGCAGTAAACCTCGCATCTTCCTTATCCTCTCCGAATGGTATCTTGATATAGTTTACATTTACAGTCGCGGGTTTTAAGAACCTATCTTTATGATTGTTATAGAAAGAACGTATTTCAGCCTTTTTTATACTCACTTGTTGTTTATAGCCTTCTGGCGGAACAAGTATAAAAGAAATATCCGCTAGTTCATTCTCCGCGCGATAGGCAGCCTCTATTTCGGTGTCAGTAATGGTAAGCCCCTTTGTTTCAGAGTTCATAAGTTTTTCAATGATGATGTCATCCCTTACTGATTCTTCAAAATCACGAGGTGAGCTTTGAAAGACATCAGCTACAATGTAGTTGTAGAGCCGGGGGTCAAATTGGCTATTTTGTTGAAAAAACGGAAAGCTTGCTATCTTTTCTATGACCTCTTTGTCAGTGGCCTTGAGGTGTTTTTTCCCACCGGCATAAAGTAATATCAGTCTATCCCATGCCTGATTCTTTAGATCCAGGAACTTTTCCAGCTTTGGAAGCTTATCTCCGTACATCATCTTCGCGCGATTTAAGACCGCGGCATAGCTGTTGTTATATTCCTGTATGGATACTTTTTTATTAAATATTATGCCGGCATGAGATTTACGGCTTGTAGCCATACTGCCCATCCCCCAGGCGGCGAATATTACAACCAGTCCCCACATTATAATCCGCATCAGCTTTTTGTTGCGCAACGATTTTAACATTATAATACCCCCTTACATTTTGTAATATTATATATAACTATACTTTCTATTACAAGCAAAAACATCAAAATATAGTTAACAGGTAAATTGTAACTCATACTGCAACAAAATCAAGTCCAAAATCACTGCTACTTCT
>CAZGAS010000031.1:0-5968 GCA_964523875.1 uncultured Planctomycetia bacterium
GGCAGGACAGTAGGTGCCGGTGTTATAAGTGAGATAATCAAATAATATGAAAACAGAACAGAAAATAAGAATAAGGCTTAAGGCCTATGATCACAGGATTCTTGATCAGGCGACAGCGGATATTGTAGAGACCGCCAAGAGGACAGGGGCGAGAATAGTCGGCCCTATACCATTGCCTACGAGAAGAGAAGATTATACGGTTTTAAGAGGCCCGCACGTTGACAAAAAGTCAAGAGATCAGTATCAGGTCAAGACTCACAAGCGCCTGATAGATATTTTTGGCCCGACTGCAAAGACGATAGACGCTCTTAGGAAGTTGGATCTTGCAGCTGGTGTTGATGTTGAAATCAAATAAATTATTTCGCCCCTGTTTCTAATCCAAAGAGGACAGTGGGTTGTGTTACACCCACCGTCCTCTTTGGATTAGAAACAGGGTCAGAACAGATGGATATAACTTATGATTAATGGTATCTTAGGAAAAAAATTAGGCATGACACAGATTTACAGCAAGGATGGGGCTGTTGTACCTGTAACTGTAATAGAGGCTGGCCCATGTACAGTATTACAGGTTAAGACCAAGACGCATGATGGGTATACATCAGCCCAGATCGGCTTCGGCACTAAAAAGGAGAACAGGACCAATAAGCCTCAGATGGGCAGATTCAAGAAGATAAAGGTTGGCCCAGTCTCTTTTATCAAGGAGATAATAGTTGATAGCGTTGAAGGCATCAAGGCCGCGGATAATGTAACAGTAGAGATCTTCACTCCCGGTGAGTACGTGGATATTACAGCCTCTACTATAGGAAAGGGCTTTCAGGGCGGTGTTAAGCGTTGGAATTGGAAACGCGGTCCCATGTCTCACGGTTCAAGGTCCCACAGGGCCCCCGGTTCTATAGGGGTTACGGATCCACCGCGTGTTCTAAAAGGCAAGCATCTGCCAGGCCATATGGGCAACAGGAAGTTTACGGTTCAAGGCCTTGAGGTTATTGAATCTGATAAAGAAAAGAGCCTGCTTATTGTAAAAGGCGCGGTACCAGGGGCAAAGAATGGTTACCTTATTATTAACAAGTCAAAGAAGAAACAGAAGAAGGTTCTTAAACCAAAGGCAGATCAAGCCCCTAAGAAGATAAACCCGCTTAAGCAGAGCAAGAAGAGCATGAAGAAATAGGTGATATATGACTAATATTCCGGTGGTAGACAGCAAGGGTAAAAAAATAGATAGTCTTGGCTTGGATGAGAAGATATTCAACGGCAGGGTTAATAAGGCTATGTTGCAGCAGGTAGTTATCATGTACCTTGCCAACCAGCGTAAGTCTTTTGCGAAAGTAAAACAGAAAGACGAAGTCCGGGGAGGCGGTAGAAAACCCTGGAGGCAAAAAGGCACAGGAAGGGCACGAGCAGGCAGTATACGTTCTCCTTTATGGAGAGGCGGAGGGGTAACATTCGGACCTGAGCCAAAAGATTGGCATTATCAGGTCCCAAAAAAGATTAAGGGTCAGGCACTCCTGTCTTCTTTTAACGCCAAATTTAAGGAGAATAGCGTTACGATTATTGATGAGATCAAGCTTGAGTCTCATAAGACAAAAGATATGTTAAGCATGCTTAAGGCTCTAAAGCTTGATACTGACAAGTTGATTATTATTTCCGGCAAATCCAACCTGAATCTGTTAAGAGCGTCTAAAAATATGAAAAAGGTTGTTCTTGTTAGGGCAGAAGATATAAACGCGTACCAGGTCTTAGTCAATGATAAGCTTTTACTTGAAACACAGGCCCTGAAGATTATAGAGAAACGGCTTACTCACAAGGTTTCGCATAGCAAAAACGAGGCCAACGCGCTAAAACCCATGACAGCTAAGCCTGACGCAAAGGTGATAAAAAATGTATGAAAGCCCGCATGATATAATTAAAAGTTTATTAAGAACTGAAAAAGGCACTCGCCTTATGCAGGAGAACAAGTATCTTTTCTGGGTAGGCGAAAGATCCAATAAGATACAAATAAAAAAGGCGGTTGAGGAGATTTACAAGGTACATGTTAAGGCGGTAAATACACTTGGTGTTAAGCCAAAACCAAAACGCGTAAGGCATAAACTGGGCAAGACCTCTCCGTGGAAGAAGGCTATGGTGACAATTAAAAGCGGTGAATCAATAGAGATGGCAACAAGCTAGATTTCGTATTGCGTGATGCGTATTACGTTTAAGTGTTTATGCAATACTCAATATGCACGACGCACAACGAAATTAAGGATAAAACAAGATGAGAATGAAAACAAAAAAACCGATCACACCAGGGCAGCGTTGGGCTACAGTTGCGTCTTTCCAGGAGTTGACCACAAATAAGCCTTTTAAGCCGTTGACAGTGGCCTTAAGAAGTAAAGGCGGCAGAAACTCCAATGGTAGGGTGACAATGAGGTACAGGGGTGGCGGCCATAAGAGACGGTTGCGCCTGATTGATTTCAAAAGAGATAAATTTGACATGCCCGCGACTGTGGTTTCCATAGAGTATGACCCAAATCGTTCGGCCAGGATCGCGCTTGTAGAATATAAAGATGGTGAAAAGAGGTATATAATAGCACCGGTAGGGCTTACAGTAGGAGTAAACATAATATCAGGTGAATCAGCGGATATAAAGACCGGTAACTCCACGTCTTTACGCAGAATACCACCTAGTACACAGATACATAATATTGAATTGGCCAAGGGTAAAGGCGGCCAGATTGTACGCAGTGCGGGGGGTTCAGCTCAGATTATGGCTAAAGATAGTAAATACGCGCATCTTCGGCTTCCATCCAGCGAGATAAGATTGATAAGCCTTGATTGCAGCGCGACTATAGGCCAGATAGGTAATATAGAACATGATAGTATCTCTCTTGGCAAGGCAGGACGTAGCAGGTGGCTTGGCCGAAGGTCAAAGGTAAGAGGCGTCGCGAAGAATCCTGTAGATCATCCGCATGGTGGCGGAGAAGGTAAAACATCAGGCGGCAGGCATCCCTGCACGCCATGGGGTAAGCCTACAAAAGGCTACAAGACCAGAAAGCGTAAGAAGAATACTAATAAATTCATAGTCAAGCGAAGAAAAAGTAAAAAGGAGTAGAAAAATTGGGCAGATCACTTAAAAAAGGGCCGTATGCTGATCCCAGGCTTATTGAGAAGGTTGAAAAGATAAAGAGGCTTGGAGACAGGAAACCTATAAAAACATGGTCGCGCAGGTCTACTATACTGCCGGACTTTATAGGGCTTACATTCTCTATACATAATGGAAAAAGTTTTGTATCAGTCTTTATAACTGAAAATATGGTTGGCCATAAACTCGGAGAGTTCGCGCATACCAGGTTATTTCGAAAACATGGTTCACACACTGATAAAACCGCAGGTCTTAAGTAGAGGAAAAGCAAAAAGATGATATCAAAGGCAATCGCAAAATATTTGAGAATTTCTCCAAGGAAGGTAAGGACAGTTATAGCCCTTATTAAAGATAAGCATGTGGATGAGGCTATAGGCATTCTGAGCCTGACAAATAAGAAAGCTTCCTTTTTGCTTCTTAAGGTGCTGAATTCAGCAATTGCCAACGCGAAACGCTTTCCAAATATGCAGCAGGAAAATTTATACATATCAGATATATATGCGAATGGCGGGCCGCTCTTGAAGAGAACTATGGCGGGAGCTATGGGGCGCGCTAGTGTCATAAGAAAGACGACATCCCATATTACAATAGAGCTTGATATGAAACAACCTAAGATATTGGAGCAGGCGGCAGGGAATAAAAATTTAAAGGTAAAAAAGGCAAAGATAACCAAAAACGTTATTACTAAGAAGAAAACAGTGGTTAAAAAACCTGAGGTCAAAAAGGTTCATAAAAAAACTAAGAAAAAGGCAAGAGAAGGAGTAAAAAGTGGGGCATAAATCACACCCGTATGGATTGAGAGTTGGTTTTATATATACATGGAAATCGCGATGGTTCGCGAAGAAGAAGGATTTTTCTAACCTGCTCTTAGAGGATGTTAATATAAAGAAGTATATCTTTAAAACATTTAAAACCGCGGCCATTTCCAAGATAGAGATCGAAAGAGCGAGTGAAAGAGTCAGGGTTATTATATTCAGTGCGAGGCCGGGTATAATTATCGGGCGCAAAGGCGCTGATATTGACAGGCTCAGAGAAGACCTGAATAAATTAACAGATAAAGAGATATATATAGATATAAAAGAGATAAAGAAACCATATATAGAGGCGCAGCTTGTTGCCGAGAATATCGCTTACCAGCTTGAGAAGAGAATAGCATTCAGGCGCGCTATGAAGAGGGCGCTCCAGCAGGCAATGGAGTCAGGCGCCGGAGGCATAAGGCTCCAGTGCGCGGGGAGATTAGGCGGAGCGGAGATTGCCCGTACTGAAAGTTACAGGCGTGGCAGCATACCGTTGCAGACCTTCAGAGCGGATATTGACTATGGTTTTACCGAGGCTCATACTACTTATGGGTGTATCGGTGTTAAGGTATGGATATATAAAGGTGATATAATGCCGGAGAAAGAAAAAGTGAAGGAGTTGGATCAAGATGGTCTTGATGCCCAAAAGAGTTAAGTATCGCAAAGCCCATAGAGGACGTCGTTGTGGTATGGCAATGTCCGGAAACGCCATAAGTTTTGGTGAGCACGGACTGCAGGCGCTTGAGAACGCGTGGCTTACCAATACGCAGATAGAAGCAGCTCGTGTCGCACTGACCAGGCATACAAACAGAGGCGGCAAGGTATGGATAAGAGTCTTTCCTGATAAGCCAGTAACAAAACAGGCAGCTGAGACAAGGATGGGTAAGGGTAAGGGTATGCCTGAGACATGGGTAGCTGTTATAAGAAGAGCGCGTATACTATTTGAGATAGAGGGCCTGCCTGAAGAGATGGCACGAGAGGCTATGAGGTTAGCCGCGAGTAAACTGCCCTTTAGGACTAAATTTATATCAAGGAGGCATATATGAAGCCTCAGGATCTACGGAACATGACCAAGGATGAGCTCAAACATAAGATACTATCGTTAAAGGAGGAGCTTTCAAAGCTCTTGTTCCAGGCAAAGACAGGTACTATCGAAAAATCAGCTAACATTGCACATATAAAGAAGGATGTAGCGAGAATAAAGACAATATTAAAGGAAGAATCTCATGCAAAATGATAAGAAGGATACATGCAAAAGGCGCAAACAGTTCACAGGCCTGGTTTCAAGCGATAAGATGGACAAGACCATTGTTGTTAAGGTGATGAGCCTGAGTAAGCACGCTATGTACAAAAAAGTAATCAAGCGGTATACGAAATTCAAGGTTCATGACGAGAAAAACGTTGCTAAGGCCGGTGATACTGTAAAGATAATAGAGACCAGGCCCCTTTCGAAAGAAAAGAGATGGCGCCTGTATGAAGTGGTGGAGGCAACTAAAAAATGATACAGATGAGAACAATATTAGATGTTGCCGATAATACCGGAGCAAGAAAAGCATCCTGCATAAAGGTATTTGGGCGTTCAGCTAAGCAATACGCTCATATCGGTGATATTATAACGTGTAATATTAAAGAGTCTACGCCTGAAGCGACAGTGAAAAAGGGTGAGGTTGTTAAGGCTGTTATCGTAAGGACCTGCCATCCGATAAAGAGGAAGGATGGTTCTCGTTTGAAATTTGATAAGAACGCGTGTGTTATTATTGACGCTACAGGTAACCCTCTTGGCACAAGAATTTTTGGCCCTATTGCCCGTGAATTGCGGGAAAGAGAATTTATGAAGATAGTATCATTAGCGCCTGAAGTTATTTAGTAGTTAAGTTATAGACATAAAGTATTAAATATTAAGTATTAAATATTAAATAAAGGTAAGGCATTGAGATTAGAGTATAAGCTATGTAAAATTAGGATTTTACATAATGCTTAATTTTTACAACTTAATACTGAATACTAAACATAGATAGAGTTTATGACAAAGGACTAAGCATGAAGATAA
>CAZGAS010000031.1:6068-8966 GCA_964523875.1 uncultured Planctomycetia bacterium
CGAAGGCAAGGATCTGCAAAAACTGCAAAGAGACAATTTAGAGAATGGTGGATTGAATGAATGCTGATATAGTAGTAGGTAAAAAATCGAGATTGCAGGATAAGTATACAAACGAAATAATCCCGGCCATGGTCGAGAAGTTTGGGTACAAAAATAATTTACAAGTCCCATGTATTACAAAAATCACTGTTAATATGGGCATAGGATTAGGCGCACAGGATGTGAAGCTTGTTGAAGACGCTCAAAAGGAGCTGGCTCAACTTGTAGGGCAGAGGCCTGTTATGACCAGAGCCAAGAAGGCTATTTCGAATTTTAAACTAAGAAAAGGCTTGCCCATAGGCGTTGCCGTGACATTACGGGGCAGAAAGATGTATGAGTTTCTTGACCGTTTAATAAATATAGCATTGCCAAGAATTAGAGATTTTCGTGGTATATCACTTAAATCTTTTGATGGAAATGGTAATTATTCACTTGGCATAACCGAGCATACTATATTTCCTGAACTTGATATAGATAAAGTGACTAATGTTAAAGGCATGACAGTAACATTAACGATTGCTAGGACTAATGTCAAGGCATCACAGGAATTATTGAAACTGTTTGGTATGCCTTTTGTACAGAAATAGGAGTTTAGATTGGCTAAAAAAGCGTTAATAGCGAAACAAAAACGGAAGCCGAAATTCAGCGTACGCGCTTATAACCGCTGCATGCTTTGTGGAAGGCCTCGCGGATTTATAAGAAGGTTTGGCTTATGCAGGATATGTTTTAGGGAAATGGCATCACGTGGTGAGATACCAGGAGTTACAAAGGCGAGTTGGTAGTTCTCTTATTGCGTGATGTGTATCGCGTATTGCGTTAAGGATTTTACGCAATACTCAATCCGCACTACGCACGACGCACGAAGAAAACGGAGATGACAGAATGTCACAAACAGATACAGTAGCTGATTTTATAACAAATATTAGAAATGCCTCTTCTGTAAAGAAGGAAAATCTCGAATGCCCTTTATCGGGTATGCGCAAATCAATATGCGAAATACTTAAGAGAGAAGGCTTTATACGTGATTACAGGGTGCTTAAAGATAATAAGCAAGGCAGGATTAGGGTATATCTTAAGTATTCTAAGGATACAGTGAAAACTCCCGCGATAACAAATTTAAAGAAGGTATCAAAATCAGGATTGCGTATTTATAAGAAGTCAGAGGAGTTACAGGAGATATTAGGTGGCAGGGGTATAGCCATTGTATCAACATCAAAAGGTGTCTTAACGGACAGTGAATGTCGCGAGTCAAACATTGGCGGAGAACTTCTCTGCCACGTTTGGTAAGGAGAATTATGTCACGCGTAGGAAAGCAACCCATAGCAGTACCTGCCGGAGTTAAGGCGGCCATAGACAAGGAGATAATAAAGGTCGTGGGCCCAAAGGGAAAACTTGATTTTAGTCTTCCTTACGGTGTAAAGGTAGAGCAGAAAGATAACCAGCTTATAGTAACAAGGGTCTCTGATATAAAGGACCACAGGATGAAGCATGGCCTTGTGCGCGCCCTTATCAATAATATGGTTATAGGCGTAACCGAGGGGTTTTTAAAAGAGCTCGAGATACAGGGGGTTGGTTTTAAGGCCCACCTCAGCGATAAAAAATTAGTTCTTAACCTGGGGTTTTCACATCCTATAGAGTATGATATTCCTGATGGAATCAATATCGAGACGCCAAAGCCAACGCATATAAAGATAAGTGGTATAGACAAACAGCAGGTTGGTCAGGTCGCTGCGGAGATACGCCATTTCTATAAGCCGGAACCGTATAAAGGCAAGGGCGTAAGATATGTTGGTGAGTATGTTAGAAAGAAGGCAGGGAAAACTGTAGCGTAGATATTAAGGATTGAATAAAAATGCAGAAAAAACGTATTAGACAAAGAGTGTTAAGGCACAAGAGGGCAAGAAAGAAGATAATTGGTACAAGTAAGCGTCCCAGACTCTGTGTCTATAGGTCGTTGAAGAATCTATCCGCGCAGTTGGTAGATGATACGAACGGAAAGACGATTCTTTCGCTATCTACATTTAGTAAAGACGCGAAAAAGAGTATAAGCTACGGCGGCAACGCCAAGGCTGCTGTCTTACTGGGCCAATTGATAGCAGAGGCTGCCAAGGAGAAAGGTATAACCGAAGTCGTCTTTGATAAAGGCGGACGGTTTTTTCACGGCAGGATAAAATTATTTGCTGATTCAGCGCGTAAAACAGGCTTGATATTTTAAGAAAATTAGGAGGATATGATTTTGGCGGAAGATAAGACAGATAATACACAGATTAATCCTGATGAGGCTAAAAAGGCGGAAGAGATAAAGAAGATCCTGCCTAAAGAAGCAGCACCGGCTCCTGCTCCGGTACAACAGGACGAGATGTTTGAGAAGGTGCTTAAGATAAACCGTACTTCTAAGGTTACAAAAGGCGGAAAGAAGATAGGTTTTAGCGCTCTTGTGGTAGTTGGGGACAGGAAAGGCCAAGTTGGTTATGGTTTTGGAAAAGCAAATGAGGTTGCTGACGCGATTAAAAAGGGCTTAAATGACGCTCGCAAGACCATGTTTTGTGTAGCGATCAAAGGTTCAACCATTCCGCACGAGGTAATTGGCGTTTATGGTGCCGGCAGGGTATTATTGAAACCAGCTGGTGAGGGAACCGGTGTAATAGCCGGTGGAGCGACAAGGGCAATGTGTGACGCGGCAGGCATTAGAGATATACTCACAAAGTGTTTAGGATCGAATAATCCTTTTAATATAGTTAAGGCAACAGCAACAGGGTTTAAAGAGTTAAAAGAGACGAACGAAGTGCGGAATTTAGTCAGTAAACCCGCGGATAGCGAGTAATCAATGGCTATAATAGATTATTTAAAACAGCCTAA
>CAZGAS010000031.1:9066-11528 GCA_964523875.1 uncultured Planctomycetia bacterium
CTGACAAAGAAGCTTGAGGTGCATGCCCATGCTTTTAGTAAGGCAGCTAAGCTTGCTATTGAGCAGGCAGGCGGCAGCGCGGTCTTTTTAAAAAAGCGCTCGCCTGTAGGATATCACTCCCCGGCTAAAGATAGGCCAGCCCCGGTCGGCGTAAAGGCAGGTAAGGCGGATAAAGTCAAAGACGCTGGTTAAAAAATCGGTATCGGATTTTTGGTTTCTAGTTTTCGCTAAACGCTTTAATTATGAAGGATAATATATGTTCGCGGCATTAAGCAATATATTTAAAATACCGGATTTAAGGAAGAAGATATTTATTACTTTTGGCCTGATAGCGGTTTATAGGATAGGTGCTTATATACCTACTCCGGGTATTGATGGTGCGGCATTGGCGCAGTTCTTTGAAAATATGGCAAGAAGTACAGGCGGTACACTCTTTGGCATTATGGACCTTTTCAGTGGTGGAGCGATATCAAAGCTTACCATATTTGCCTTGGGTATCATGCCTTATATATCAAGTTCTATTATAATGCAGCTTTTAACTACAGTCATACCGTCCCTTGAAAAGCTGGCGAAAGAAGGTGGCGAAGAAGGCAGGAAGAAGATAACGCAGTATACAAGGTTTGGAACGGTTCTTCTGGCGATAGTGCAGGCATTTTTCATAAGCCTTTGGGTTGAGAATCCCGCGCATTTCCAGGGTGTCCAGATAGTGCAATTTCCTGGGTTAGGTTTCAGGCTTTTAACTGTATTAACATTTGCCAGTGGTACCGCCTTTATAATGTGGTTGGGTGAGCAGATATCAGAATATGGTATTGGAAACGGTATGTCAATTATTATCACAGCTGGTATTGTCTCGCGTTTACCTGTCGCGATACGGCAACTGGTACTCCTGCTCTCCCCGGCATCTACATCACAGACACAGGTCAGCGTATTTAAATTAATCTTTATGGTTGCTTTGCTGGTAACGGTTATAGTCGCTGTTATAATGATAACGCAGGGCCAGCGCAGAATACCCGTGCAGTACGCTAAAAGGATTATAGGCAGGAAGGTTTATGGCGGCCAGAGTACATATATACCATTTAGAGTAAACCACGCGGGTGTTATACCTATTATATTCGCGCAATCGCTTTTGATGTTCCCAGCTACTATAGCTGGTTTTATACCAAACCCCGCTTTTCAGAACGCGGCGAATTTTCTTTTAAAACAGAATCTTGTATATAGCCTGATGTACTCACTTTTGATTATATTTTTCTGTTATTTTTATACTGCCATTACCTTTAATCCTGTTGAGGTTTCGGATAATATGAAAAAATACGGTGGTTTTATACCGGGAATCCGGCCCGGTAAACCAACAGCGCAATATTTTGAGCATATACTTAACAGGGTTACGCTTCCGGGCGCAATATTCTTAGCGTTAATCGCTATATCACCTAATTGGATAAGCCGTTCTTTGCATATCCCTTATCTGGTCGCGAGCTTTTTTGGCGGAACAGCTATACTGATTACAGTAGGTGTTATGCTTGATACCATGAAACAGGTTGAATCACAGCTTCTTATGAGGCATTATGAGGGCTTTTTGAAAAAGGGTAAACTAAGGAGCAGACGTTGAGATTAGTATTATTGGGCCCCCCAGGGGCAGGCAAGGGTACACAGGCAAAAGTTCTTTCTGATAAGTTATCTCTTATACATATCTCTACCGGCGATATATTCAGGCAGGCAAGCAAGAGTGGCGGAGAGTTGGGTAAAAGGCTCGCGGATTATATGAATCAAGGAGTTTTGGTGCCAGATGAGCTTGTAAACCAGATCGTTATCGAGCGACTTGGAAAAGAGGATGTTAAGGCCGCGGGTTTTATATTAGATGGATATCCGCGGACAAGTGAGCAGGCCCAGGCATTAGACCAGGCGCTTGACGAGACGGGTATACACCTTGATATGGTGGTATATATGAAGACCTCAAAAGAGGTTATCCTCTCAAGGCTTACAGGAAGACGGATATGCAAGACCTGTGGAAGCATCTTTCATGTACAGAATATAGCCCCTAAGATAGAAGGGGTATGTGATTATTGTGGCGGAGAGCTTTATCAGCGTGATGATGATAAAGAAGAGACCGTTGTAAAGCGGCTCCAGGTGTACCAGGACCAGACTAAGGAGCTGATAGATTACTATAACAAAAATAATATATTAAAGACAGTATCCGGTGATTTAGAGGTAAGACAGCTCTACGATGTTCTCTATGAGCTCTTTGGCAGTGAAAGATTGATATGATAGAGTTAAAGTCTTCTAGACAGATTGAAAAGATGAGGCAGGCAGGAGTAATTCTAAAGGACACTATCGAGCATATAAAGCCTTATATAAGGCCGGGTATTACTACTAACCAGCTCGATGATATGGCCAAAAAAAAGATAATATCATCAGGCGCGCAGTGTGCTTTTTTAGGGTATAAAGGTTTTCCAAAGTCGATTTGC
>CAZGAS010000031.1:11628-14175 GCA_964523875.1 uncultured Planctomycetia bacterium
TCAGACATTTCCTGCGCAATTCAGGGCCATGTAGAGAAGAATAAGTTTTCAATTATAAGAGATTTTGTTGGCCATGGCATAGGCGCTAATCTGCATGAGGATCCACAGATACCCAATTTTGGGCAGCCCGGCATGGGTGTCAGGCTTAAGGAAGGCATGGTTATCGCGATTGAGCCGATGGTAAGTGCCGGAGGCGCTGAAATAGAGATATTGGAAGACGGATGGACAGTTGTAACAAGAGACCGAAGTTATGCCGCGCATTTTGAGCATACAGTCGCGATTACAGCGCAGGGACCGGAGATATTAACAGACGGCATTATGTAGAAAAGGCAAGAATATTATGAAAGAAGAAGCGATTGAGGTAGAAGGAGTTATACTTGAGGCGCTGCCTAACGCGCGATTCAGGGTAGAGCTTGAAAATGGCCATAGAATATTGGCACATGTTTCAGGCAAAATGAGAATGTATTTTATCAGGATACTGCCTGGAGATAAGGTGAAGCTTGAACTCTCTCCTTATGATTTAACAAAGGGTAGGATTATATACAGGGAGAAGTAATATCCATGAAGGTAAGATCATCTGTTAGGGTAATGTGTTCAGGTTGCAAGATTATAAAACGTAAGGGCGTTGTGAGGGTAATTTGTAAGAACCCCAAGCATAAGCAGAGGCAGGGGTAATACTCGTATCGCGTGATGCGTAATGCGTGATGCGTTTAAAGCTTTATGCAATACCCCGTAAAGCTCCTTCAAAGCAACGGGGCAGGCGCGATACGAGCTATGTATGACACAATATAATAAGGAGTGAAGATGCCGAGAATCTGTGGTGTTGATATACCAAAAGATAAAAGAATTGAAATTTCATTGACCTATATACACGGTGTGGGCAGGGTAATCTCCAATCAGATATTGAAGACCGCGCAGATCGAAGCCCATGTCAAGGCAAAGGACTTAACAGAAGAAGAGATCGCAAAGCTTACTACTACTATACAGAAGAACCATAATGTTGAAGGCGACCTGCGTAGAGAAGTAGCGAGTAATATTAAACGTAATATGGACATAGGTACTTATAGGGGCCAGCGGCATAAGAAGGGCCTTCCAGTTAGAGGGCAGTCCAGCAAGACCAATGCTCGAACGCGAAAAGGGCCAAAGCGTACGGTAGGAGTGCAGCGAAAAAAATAGTTGAGGCTTCGTGTTTTACCCCGATACCACAAACTTTACTATAAGTTCATGTGCATCGTTTGGGTACGGGGTTAATTCGGCCATGCAACTTAGTTCACTTCGTTTTCTAAGTTGCGGCCTCATTAAAGGAGATAACAAGAGTGGCAAAAAAAACAAAGGTCAAAAAAAAGATAAAGCGAAATGTGCCAGCCGGGGTTGCTTATATATTAGCAACTTTTAATAATACTATTATTACGATTACAGATACATCAGGTAATACATTGTGCTGGGCATCAAGTGGCGGATCCGGGTTTAAAGGTTCCAAGAAATCTACCCCATTTGCCGCGCAGATGGCGGCAGATAAGGCAGCTAAGAAGGCGAAAGAGTTCGGTATGCAAAAGATAGATATATTTGTCAAGGGTCCTGGTTCAGGAAGAGAATCCACAATAAGGTCTATCCAGGCAGCGGGTTTACAGGTCAGTTCAATTACTGATACTACGCCCATACCGCATAATGGTTGTAGGCCGCCAAAGAGAAGGCGTGTGTAATTTTTATATTGTTTATTTCGTATCGCGTATAGCGTGATGCGTATTGCGTTAAAATTTTACGCAATACTCAGTACGTACGACGCAGGACGAGAATATGAAGGAGTATTTATATGGCAAGGCGTACAGGTTCAATGTGTAGATTGTGCAGAAGAGAAGGTATTAAATTATTTATTAAAGGAGCCCGCTGTACAAGTGCTAAGTGTTCTTTCGATAAGAGGGGTTACAGCCCTGGACAACATGGCCAACGAAGGAGGACTAAGCTATCAGATTATGGTATGCAGCTGCGTGAGAAACAAAAGGTGAAGCGTATCTATGGTATTTTGGAAAAACAGTTTCGCGGTTATTTCCAGAAATCCGAACGACAGAAGGGTGTTACAGGTGAGATTTTACTGCAGATGCTTGAGAGGCGGCTTGATAATGTAGTTTTTAGATCCTGTTTCGCGTCTTCCCGTCCAGAAGCACGTCAAATGGTAAAGCATAATAATATCGCTGTAAACGGAACAAAGGTTAATATCCCTTCATATCTTATAAAGAAAGACGATGTTATAAGCCTTAATATTAAGGATGAGAGTAAAAAAAGGATAGAAGAGGCTGTAAAAGTCAATAAGGACCGGGGAGTCCCTAAGTGGATAAAACTGGATGAGGCCCAGCTCGCAGTGGCTGTATTGAATTTACCTGATAGAGATGATGTCGGGTTCCCTATAGAAGAACAGCTTATAGTAGAACTTTATTCCAAGTAAATGAGCGTATAACTTACGGAGCAAAGCGACGTAAGTTATATACGCGAATTTGCGCCGTAGGCGCATCAGCCTTCGGCTGATATCTTTAAGGATACAAAGTATCC
>CAZGAS010000032.1:0-13611 GCA_964523875.1 uncultured Planctomycetia bacterium
TTTTAGGCGTATCACGCACCGCTTCAGCTGACGAGATAAAGAAGGCCTATAGAAAATTGGCCCTTAAATATCACCCGGACAGGGTCTCTGATGATGATAAAACAGAGGCGTCTGAGAAATTCAAAGAGGCGACAGCAGCTTACGAGATATTAAGCGACTCTACGAAAAAATCTCAGTATGACCAGTTTGGTCACGCGGCCTTTCAGAATGGCGGCTTTGGCGGCGGTGGCTTTGGAGGCATGGAGCATGCTGAAGATGTCTTTCGTGAATTTATGGGCGGCTTTGGCGGCGGAGGCGGCGGTATATTCGGAAACATATTTGAAGGCGTCTTTGGCGGTTCTTCTTCAGGTTCACAAAGGAACGCGCCTCATAGAGGCTCTGACCTTGAGATGAGCATGGAGATAACCTTTGAAGAGGCTGCCTTTGGTGTAGCGAAGCAAATAAAGATACCGCGATACGAGATATGCCCTGCATGTAAAGGTGACGGCGCGAAACCAGGTACAAAGAGAACACGTTGCTCCTATTGCGAGGGTAGTGGCCAGGTAATGAGCCAGGCAGGTTTTTTAAATATCGCGAGAACATGTCCGCGCTGTAATGGCGAAGGTGAAATAGTCGAATCTCCATGTACAGAATGCAGATCCACGGGACGCGTTAAGCAGGAAAAGAATGTAAAGGTTGATATCCCAGGCGGTGTTGATACAGGTACAAGGGTCAGGATGTATGGCGAGGGCGAGATTGGTCAACGTGGCGGTGGGCGCGGCGACCTTTACATCCTCATATATGTGAAGAAGCACCCTATCTTTAAGAGAGAGCAGAATAACGTCTTCTGCGAGGTGCCTATAAGTTTTGTTCAGGCTGCTCTCGGTGATGAGATCAATGTGCCTACTCTATATGGAACAGTCAATATGAAGATTCCCGCGGGAACGCAGCCCGGTAAGATATTCAGGATAAGAGACAAGGGTATAAGTGATGTACGCGGACGCGGAAAAGGTGACCAGCTTGTAAGGGTAACAGTAGAGGTCCCTACTAAATTGAATGCCCAGCAAAAGAGGCTTCTGAATGATTTTAATCTATCAGGTGGTGGAGCCACGCCTGGCATAAACTCGTTTGTTGACAAGTTAAAAGGAGTTTTTAAGTAAAATGAGCGCATAAGTTATGGAGTGAAACGACATAACTTATGCGCGCGAATTTTATCCTGAGGCAAAGCCGAAGGATCCAGGAAAATAACAGGGAAACGATATGCCAACATATGAATATAGGTGCTTAAAATGTAACAAAACCTTTGACGAGTTTCAATCTATTAAGGCCAAGCCTTTGATAAAGTGCAAATATTGTTCAGGTAAGGTTGAGCGCATGATTGGCGGCGGAGGTGGTTTTATACTTAAGGGTAGTGGTTTTTATTCAACTGATTATCGCAAGCCCGATTACAAGGAAAAAGAGAAGAAAGACAAGCCTACATCTTGTTCTGCAAGCAAGGGCTGTCCAAAGACAGAGAAATAGTGAGTACTTTTCTAAGATACTGGTTGCCTGTCATCATATACGCTGCAGCCATTTTTATTGCCTCCTCAATATCAGAGCCGCTTAAAGGTGTAGAGCTTTTTCCTTATTCGGATAAACTCCTGCATTTTATAGAATACGCTATATTCGCGTTTTTAATGATAAGAGCTCTTTGTTCATTAGAATCGGATAAGAAGATTATATATTTAAGGATCGCGGCAGTAGCGATCGTAGTTTTTTATGGTTTTACCGACGAGCTGCATCAATATTTTGTCCCGCAGAGAGATATGGATATATTGGATCTGTTAAGCGATGGCCTGGGAGCGTTCATAGGCCAGGCGTTTTTCCGCAAGTAAACTATCGCTAAAACTCGAAACAGGTTAAAACTCGAAACAGTTTCCAAATCAATCGGGACACTGTTGAAAAATCAATCGGGACACTGTTCCGATACTTAAGGAGACGTAGATGGTAAAGATAAGTCCGTTCCACGCGTTAAGATATAACAAGGACAAGGTTTCTCTTGAAAGGGTAGTTTGCCCCCCATACGATGTTATAAATCACGCGCAGAAAAAAGCATATATCAAGGAATCTCTTCATAATATCGTAAGGATTGTTCTTCCCCAGCAAAAAGAATTGACCCATGATTACAATCAAGCGGAAAAAGATTTATCATCATGGATTAAGACAGGCATTTTAAAACATGATTCCCTGCCCTGCCTTTATGTCTATGTGCAGGAATGCACTATAGACAATAAAAAAGTAAGTCGTTGTGGTTTTTTCTCGTTATTAAAACTTGATAAGAACGGAGATTCAGGTGTGCTCCCTCATGAGAATGTTTTTTCAAAGCCGCTTTTTGACAGGGCCAATCTCATGAAGCAGACAAAGGCGCATTTAAGCCCTATCTTTATTGTTTTTAAAGACGCTAAGGCGAAGGCGCAGAAGATATTGTCAGATGTAACAAAAAAAACAAAACCTGAGTCTGATATATACGCGGATGGTTCAAGGCATAAACTCTGGCCTGTTACAGATAAGAAGATAATAGACGTGCTTATCAAGCACGTTAACGCGGCGCAGACATTTATTGCCGATGGACATCATCGTTTCAAGGCGTCTATGGTAACAAGGGATTATTTCAACAAAAAGAAGACAGGCAATGATGGACATTCACATACCTTAGTGTATCTCGCCGGTTCAGAGGATAAAGGACTTGAGATATTGCCTACTTACAGGGCCGTTAAGGTTCTCCCTAAAGGTTTCGACATAGAATATATTGAGAAGTATCTTGGTAAATACTTTGATATTAAGCCTATACCGATAAAGTCAGTTGATAAGGCCTTAAAAAGCGCCTTTAATAAAAAAGAGCCCGCCTTTGTCTTCTATTACAAGAAGAAGTACCTGCTTGCGGTTCTTAAGGATAAGAGTATCATAAAAGATATAGAGCCAAAGGACACTAGCCTTACATGGAAGAGCCTCGATGTTTCCATATTGCATAACTTAGTGTTCAGAAAGCTTCTAAAGATACGCGAAAAGACCGCGAACGAGCAGAATATATCTTATTATAAGGGAAAGAATGAGCTTATTAAGGAAGTTAACTCAGGCAAGCATAAGCTGGGTATTTTATTAAACCCGCCTACAATGGATGACGTGGTAAAGCTTGCCAGAAATGGCGAAAAGATGCCCCATAAATCTACCTATTTTTATCCTAAGCCCCTTACGGGCCTTGTTATCCATAAATTTTAGTTTCTGAAACTGATGGAAAAGGGGATGCCCCTATTATTGAAAAGATAGGGTCATCCTCTTTATCTTTTGAAGCCCAAGAACGGTTCTCAAGCACGAATACCCGTGCTTGAGAACCATTCTTGCTACGTGCCTGACAAATCTGACAAATCACAGTTTTTTATTGCTATATTAGTACTAATATGATAATATGTAGCTTAAATTTACTGTATAAGAATTTGAGAAAATTCCCATTCACAAAATACAATAGCCGCGCAAAGTGCCTATTCTACATTACAAGGAGTGAGGTTTTATGCTTGATTGGACTAAGATCCATGTCGCTATACTAGGTGGCGATATATCATCTACCCCAGGATTAGTCACAGAGGCTATATCAGAAGGTGCCAGCCCTGAGGAAATTCTGGAAAAGGGGCTTATCGCTGGCATGGCTGATGTAGGAGTAAAATTTAAGGCAAATGATATATTTGTCCCTGAGGTGCTTATAGCAGCAAAGGCTATGCATGCCGCCATGGATGTATTAGAGCCGCTTCTTATAGCGAGTGGCGTTAAGCCAAAGGCCACGGTCGCGGTAGGCACTGTAAAAGGTGATCTCCATGATATAGGTAAAAACCTTGTTGTGATGATGTTAAAAGGCGCTGGATTTAATGTTGTGGATTTGGGCATAGATATTGCTCCCGATGCTTTTATAGCGAGGGCAGAAGACGCAAAGGCTTCTTTAATAGCTATGTCATCTCTCTTGACTACATCAATGCCTTCGATGAAATCTACTATAGAGTTACTGAAAGAGCGGGGTTTAACCGCGAAGATAAAGACGGTAATCGGCGGGGCGCCTGTTACACAGGAATACGCTGATGATATCGGGGCGGATGGCTATGCCCAGGACGCCTCATCCGCGGTAGATAAAGTAAAAGAACTTTTAGGGCTATAATTTTTCCTCAAAAGAGAAAGTGTAAAACTAAAAATGGCTATTTTTTTCGGAAAGCAAAAACCTCAATACCAAAAACCCGCAAAAAACACTAAAAAGAGTAAGATCCCGGATGGTCTGTGGACAAAATGTGAAGATTGCGGGGATATTATATTCAATAAAGTGCTTGAAGAAAACACTATGGTTTGCGTTAAGTGCAACTATCACTTTATTCTCGGTACCGACAAGCGCATAGAGGCTACTCTTGACGCAGGCAGTTTTGAGGAGCTTGATAGTGACCTGTCGTCAATTGACTTGTTGGATTTTCAGGGGCCTAAGACATATAAAGAGAAACTTAAAAAAGACGCTGAAATTACCGGTTTAAAAGAGGCCGCTGTTTACGGCAAGGGTAAGATTGAGTCAAATGATGTTGTCTTAGCGGTAACAGATTCCAGGTTTATAATGGGTTCTATGGGCTCTGTCGTTGGCGAGAAGATTACGCGCGCGATAGAGCTTGCTGAAGAAGAGAAGTTGCCCCTGATAGTCATATCAGGTTCCGGCGGAGGCGCCAGGATGTATGAAGGCATATTCTCTCTTATGCAGATGGCCAAGACATCCGCGGCCCTTTCACGCTTGAATAAATCTGGAGGGCTTTTTATATCAATACTCACCAATCCTACTATGGCAGGCGTTCTGGCAAGCTTTGCTTCATTGGGTGATGTAATAATAGCTGAGCCAAAGTCGCTAATAGGCTTTACAGGCCCGCGCGTAATAGAGCAGACCATAAGGCAAAAGTTGCCGGAAGGCTTTCAAAAGTCAGAGTTTCTGCTTGAGCACGGGTTTATAGATATGATAGTATCCAGAAAAGATATAAGAAATAAGCTTTCCAGCCTGATAGACTATATGCAGATTAACCCATAATGTAAAGGATCTCTAAAAAATGGCACAAATCAGCTTAAGAAATGTAACAAAGATATTTTCGGGAACTGTAAAGGCCGTTGACAATATAAGTTTAGGCATAGAGAACAAGGAGTTCCTTGTACTGGTAGGGCCCTCAGGCTGCGGGAAATCTACCACACTGCGCATGATAGCGGGCCTTGAGGAACCCACAGAAGGCGATATATATATCGGTGACAAGATGGTTGTAGGTATCCCGCCGAAAGACCGCAACATTGCGATGGTATTCCAGAATTACGCGCTATACCCGCACATGACAGTATACGAGAACATGGCTTTCGCGTTGAAACTTCGCAGGCTTCCTAAGAGCGAGATAAATCAGAGGGTAAGAGACGCGGCTGACATATTAGGCATAACAAAGCACCTCAATAAGAGGCCAAAGGCCCTGTCCGGCGGTGAAAGACAGCGCGTGGCTGTAGGCAGAGCCATAGTAAGAAAACCTATTGTTTTTTTGTTTGATGAGCCGCTTAGCAATCTTGACGCGAAATTACGCGTCCAGATGAGGACAGAAATAAACAAGCTTTATACAAGGCTTCAGACTACAATGATATATGTCACACATGACCAGGTAGAGGCTATGACAATGGGTACAAGGATCGCTGTTATGAAAGACGGTTTAATAGGCCAGATCGCGGATCCCATAACACTGTATAACCATCCTGTAAATAAGTTTGTAGCGGGATTTATTGGTTCACCGCCTATGAATTTTATGAATGGCATAATAGTTAAGAAAGATGGCAAGTTATTCTTTAATGAAGGAAATTTTATGGTTAAGCTTACTGATGATATGATGGATTCCCTGCAGGCCTTTTGCGACAAGGAAATTATCTTTGGCATAAGGCCCGAGGATGTTCATGATAAGCTTTTTGTCCAATATGCCTCAGAAGACGATACTATCAAAGCGACCTGTGAAGTTGTAGAGCCGATGGGCGCGGAGGTATATCTCTATCTCAGTACAGGCAAGCACACCTTTATTGCCCGTGTAGGAGGCCATAACAAATCTGTTGTTAACCAGGAGATGGATATGGTCTTTGACATGAGCAAGGCGCATTTCTTTGACTCCAAGACAGAGAAGATCATTATATAATTATCTATGTATCCTCTAAAATACAAAGTTATCTTAACGGCACTATTACTTATAATATTCTTACCGCTTACCTATTACCTATTTATGGGGTTTTCTCTTTTTGAGTCTGACCCTTCATACCTTTTGTGTGTTATGCCTTATCTTGTCACACTATCCGCAACAGCGATAATTTTATCCCCTATATTACTGCAGGCTAATGGGCATTGGACCTGTTTTTATATTGTCGCGACAGTAATATCTATTATCTCTTTGACAACAGGGCAATATTATTATCTTTTCTGGCTGATAGCGCTTTTGGGAACCTCTATCGCAATGCACGTATTTTACAGGAAGAGGGTTGACGGGCTGAAAAAGAAGATAAATGCCGTGGAAAAAGTTAAGGAGGCGGTTAATGTTGTTAAGTTTCATTGGCAACAGGCCAAAGAGTTTAATAATGCCTTATCCCAGCGCCTGGACAGGTACAGGAGTTTACGGGAGATAGGGGAATCTTTCAGTGCCAGGCTCTCCTTAGAAGATATATGCCAGCTTGCTGTAGATACAGCGTATGATATGATACCTGAGACTGATACGGCAATGCTTTTTTTGGTGAATGAGAAGCATCAAAAACTGATGCTTTCAGCGTCTAAGAAGGCGACTGCATTGCCGAAGATAAAGTCAAAGACAGGTGATATTTTCGATAAATGGGTGTTTAAGGAGAGAAAATCCCTGAGCGTAGAAGATATTAACGAGGATTTTCGATTTAACTATACCCCGTTAAATACAGAGAGATATTTTAAGTCCTTAATTAGCGCTCCTATGGTAAGCCAGTCACGTATGGTAGGGCTGCTGCGTTTAAATAGCAGGGAAAAAAATAGCTATTCGTTTGATGACTTACGCCTCCTTGATTTTATATCTGACCTTGCGTCAAGCGCTATCAATAATGCCCGTCTTTATAAGACCACGGAAGAGCTTTCCACAAAAGATTCCCTAACAGGTTTTTATATACACAGGTATTTAAAGGAGTCACTTGCCAGAGAAGTGGAGAGAGCGCGTATTAACAAAACTCCCCTTTCTCTTATTATGATAGATATAGACCATTTTAAGGATTATAACGATCGATATGGCCATTCCGCGGGCGATAAGGTGCTTATGGGTATTTCCCGTATTATTTTTAATGACGCGGTAAAGTATACCCAGCTTATAGCGCGTTATGGCGGCGAGGAGTTTGTAATCGTGCTCCCTAATATGGATAAGGAGAAAGCGTACGAACTGGCGGAAAAGATAAGGATTGATATATCTATGCGCAAGTTCTCCCTAAGGCGTAAAGAGACAAATGTTACGGTATCCGCAGGGGTCACGTCGTACACAGATGAGATAATAAAGAGCGAAGAGCTTCTTAAAAAGACAGATTTTTTGTTATATAAAGCCAAAAAGGAAGGCCGTAATAAAGTATGCGTTGCCTGATATCTCTTATTGTTGTAAGTATAATCTATATAGCCGCACTGCTTAATATAATAAAGGTTGACTTCTATAACCCTGTATTTAGCATTGTTATTATACCGTTAACGGTTTCAGTTATATTCTTCTCTTTTTATGAGGCGATTTTAGTAATATCTGTCTGCCTGCTCATGTCAGTCAGTTTTTTATTTTTAGGTGCGAGCTCAGGCAGTGTTCTTCAGGCGATTATTTTTTTAATAACGGCAACTTGCGCTGGTGTCGCGCTAAGGCTGGTTACGTTTAAGGCGCTGGATATGAAAGGGAGGGTCTTAAGTGTTATAAAAGAGGAATATCGTTCATTTCATGACCTGGATATGAAAGCGAAAAATGAAAAGCTCCATCTCCAGAAGACGGTTCATGATATAAGCAGCCTCTATCAGGCGCCCAAGAAGATGATATCCTCCACTACACTTGAGGAGCTTATAAGCTGTATGAAGAAGTCTCTTATTGGATACTTTGCCTTTTCAAAATGCAAGCTGATAATATTTTCTTTTAAAGGTAAAGGGCCTCATATCGATACGGTATATAATATATCCGAGGACAAGGATAGTAATCAGAATGGTTTAACCGGCTATGAGGAGGCGCTCTGCGGCTTGATAAAAGATAAGAACAGCCCACTAATAGTGGATAGGGCATCTAATATGCTGCCACCTGATACACTCGGGCTTCCTGATACCATAGAGACCTTTATAGCAATGCCCCTTATCGCGGGTAACAGGTTTAATGGCCTCTTTGCTATCGAAGGCCCCCAGCTTGATGATATGGTTCGTTTTGTGATACTAGGCCACCAGTTCGCTATTGTCCTTGAAAGGATAAGGTTATACTCCCTTGTGCAGGAACTGGCTATTACAGATGGATTAACAGATATTTTTGTGCGCAGGTATTTTCTTAAACGACTTCGTGAGGAGATAGGTAGGGCCGCTCACTTTGCTACAAGCCTCTCTTTCCTGATGCTTGATATAGACTATTTTAAAAGATGCAATGATAAATTCGGACATCTCGTGGGGGATGTAGCCCTTAGAAGAATAGCGGATATACTTAAAGATAATCTGCGCGATATAGATATCATAAGCCGTTATGGAGGGGAAGAGTTCGCGATATTGCTTCCTGAGACAACTAAAGAAGGCGCCTTTGTTGTTGGAGAAAGATTGCGGGAAGCGGTTGAGAAAGCGGATATCAATGCTTACGACGAAAACATAAAACTTACCATTAGCATGGGTATTTCCACGTTTCCGGATGACACAAGTGAATTAAGCCAGCTTATTGACAGGGCAGACCAGATGCTCTATAAGTCAAAGGAAGCCGGCAGAAACAGGGTGATGGTTTATGAAGGCAAAAAATAGAATAATAGGTATAGACTTTGGGGCAACATTTATAAAATTTGGCTTGTTGAATTTAAAAGGAGAGATACTTAAAAAAAGCTCTTTTTCAACAAAGGCCCACCCATCAAGGCAGGGCCTGATATCCCGCATCATTGTTGAGGCAGAATCTATAATTACAGGTTCCAGGGCTAATCTCCTGGGCGTTGGTATCGGAGTACCTGGCCAGGTTGATTACAAAAAGGGTATTATATATAACCTTACCAATGTAAAAGGATGGAGAAGAGCCCATTTAAGAGATATTGTAAGATCCCGGCTTAAGGTACCTGTCTTTATTGATAATGACGCGAATGCTGCCTGTGTAGGTGAGGCCAAATGGGGCGCGGGTAAGGGCTTTAGTGATATTGTCTGCATTACATTAGGCTCTGGCCTAGGAAGTGGTGTGATGATAGAGGGAAAGATATTCAGGGGAAGAGGTTATTCCGCGGCGGAGATGGGCCATTTGTGTATAGAGCGGTATGGTTTGAAATGTAATTGCGGCTCAAGGGGCTGCCTGGAGACATTTGCTGGAAACAGTTATATTGTAAAAGAGGCGGTTAACCGTCTGAAAAAGGGAGAGAGGTCCATCTTAAGAAAACTCGCAAATGACAATCTTTCCGCGATAACCCCAAGGCTTATAGATGAGGCTTCCAAAAAAGGCGACAGGTTTTCCATCAATGTATGGAAACGGATGGGGGAGAATGTGGGCATAGGTTTGAGCGGTATAGTCAATACATTCAATCCCGAGATTATAGTTATTGGAGGCGGCGTAGCTAAATCAGGAAAATTTTTATTTGACTCTATAAGAAAAACTGTTAAAGAGCGCGCTATTGGTATCTTTACAAGAGACCTTAAGATAAAAAGGGCCAAGTTCATAGAAGACGCGGGCACTGTAGGCGCTGCCGCGTTAGTGTTAGATGGGGATTAATTCCTGACTTCACTGTCTTTGCGAGGGAGCCTTGAACCGGAATAAGTTCGATTCAGGGGAAATTCCGTGACCGAAGCAGTCCCAGGCTAGAGATTACCGTTACATTACGTAGGAATATAAAATTGTGAAGAGATTATTTATAATAATATTGCTTGTTAGTTTGGTGCTGCCGTCCGTAGGGCTTGTTTATAATGTTTTGCGCAAGGCTTATGCGGAAGATGAACCAATAGAGTGTGATGGTGACAAGATAGAGTACTTCGAGAACGAGAATAAGGTTGTAGGAAGCGGAGATGTTGTAATAAAATATAAAGATATGATACTTACATGCGACGAGGTAGCGGTATGGACAGAGACTTACGATGTAACCGCCCAAGGTAATGTAAAATTTACGCAGGGTGAGAATACCTTCGGCGGGCAAAAGATAGATTATAACTTTAGGGCCAGCACAGGCAAGATACAGGATTTCACAGGTTCCGCTGACCTTTGGTATGTGAAAGGAAAAGAGGGCCAGCAGGTCAGCGAGGAAAAGATTATCGTAAGAAAGAGCTACATTACAACGTGCGACCACAAGGTGCCGCACTGGAAGATATCCGCGGACAGGGTAGAGGTATATCCTGGCAAGGTGGTAAATACATATAACGCGGTCATGTGGATAAACCCGTTATCCATACCAGGCTTTGATATTCCCTTATTGTGGTTACCATTTTATTGCCACCCCTTAGATGATAATCGCCCTCATGTTACCTTAGTGCCCGGAAAGAATAATGATTGGGGGCTCTATCTATTAAGCGCGTGGCGCTATAATCTTACCCCTAACCAGAAAGGTTACTTTCATTTAGATTATAGAGAGAAAAAAGGCCTGGCAGTAGGTATGGATTATATCTATGACAGTAAGTTTATCGGTAAGGGTAATATATTCGGTTATTATATGAATGAGCGAGACCTGAAAAGGAGTCATTTCTATGATAAGTGGCGTAAGCCCGATGATGATACAGGGCCTACAACAGAGCAGGAGAAAGGCCTTTTACGCGTACGACATCAGTGGGAAGCTACACCAAATACCCTTGTAACAGCGGAATTATATAAGTACAAAAATGAGAGCTTCTTGAAGGATTACTTCTATAATGAATATGAAAAGGATGAGCACCCGATATCTTACGCCCTTGCCGCGCATACATTACCGTTTGGTACTTTAAGCGTTTTAACAAGAAAGAGGATGAATAGATTTGATTCAATGACAGAGCTTCTTCCTGAGGCAAAGCTGAATATAAATAATCAGCGTATCGGAAGCAGCTCTTTTTATTACACAGGAAACTTTAAGGCGGCAAACATGAATAAGGTCTACGCGAGGCATACAGATGAAGACCCGGGCACTATTACAGATCCGGAACACGCGAATGTCTATGATTCGTATAATCAATTATCTTATCAGACAAAGCTCGGTTTTCTATCTGTAACACCTTACGCCGGAACAAAGCAGACATACCTTAGCAGGGATATGAGCGGAGATACAGGGCTTATGAATGGCGCCGCGTATACAGGGGTTGATATTAGCACAAAGTTTTATAAGGTATTTGAGGCGCACGGGGCCCCTTTAGGCATAGAATTAAACAGGCTTCGCCATGTAGTAACACCTACTGTCAACTATAACCATATATCTAAGCCTACACAACCCGCGAGTGAGATGCTTACAGACGGCGTTACCAGGAGTAGTGTTATGACTTTCGGGTTAGAGAACAAGCTGCAGACTAAGCTCGGGAAAGACTCGGACCAGGTAGTCGACCTCGCGATGCTGCTTGTTGAAACCACCTATGATTTTGCTCAAACACCCGGTGGCCAGCTCGGCGATTATACAGCGAAATTAGAGTTAAAGCCATATGAATGGCTTACAGCTACTTCAGACACAATTGTAGATCCGCATAAACTATACCACCATGAATGGCTCCAAACCATAAACAACAACCTCTCTTTCAATTTTCCACAAAAAGGCTCTTTGGGTATAGGCCATAGTTACCAGGCAGGCGCGAATAATATAATAGCACAGGCAAAACTTGATTTTATCCCTGGCTGGAAAATCAGTATCTATGAGGACTTTGATGTATTGGCAACTCGCCATGGCGCGACAAAGAAGAATGATTTAAAGGAACAGGAATATATAATTACAAAGGACTTACACTGCTGGGAAGTGGATTTAAGGTATAATGTCTCGAGAGACCAGGGTGAAGAGGTAATGCTTATATTCAGGCTTAAGGCGTTTCCTGATATACCATTTGAGTTTGGCAGGAACTACCATAAGCCAAAGGTTGGTTCCCAGGGCTATGAGAATTAATTACGCGAAAAATATACCATTGAAAGGGTAGAAGATGAAAAGCACAACAAAAGAAAAGATAGCTGTCATCGGCTCAGGGTATGTAGGCCTTGTAACAGGTGCCTGCTTTGCCGAGATAGGCCATCAGGTGATCTGCATTGATAATAATGAGGAAAAGGTAGCAAACCTAAAACAGGGCAAGATCCCTATTTATGAGCCGGGGCTTTCCCCACTTATCCTAAAGAATGTAAAACGCAAGCGGCTCATATTTTCAGACAGCGTAAAAGAGGGTGTAAAGAATTCAAAGGCTATCTTTATAGCGGTAGGTACCCCGCCCAGGGCAAAAGGGGAGGCTGACTTAAGCGCTATTGAGGATGTTGCTGAAGAGGTAGCGAAATATATGGATTCATACAAGCTTATTATCCAGAAGTCAACAGTTCCTATAGCGACAGGAGACTGGGTTGAGTCGACTGTAAGGATGTTTAAGAAGAAACACGCTAAATTCGATATAGCCTCTAACCCCGAATTCCTAAGGGAAGGCAGCGCGATAAGTGATTTCATGAATCCTGACAGGATAGTTATCGGAGTAGAGACAAAAAGAGCCCGGGAGATACTTTCAAGGATATACAAGCCGATAAAGGGGAAGATGATATTTACAGACGTAAAGAGCGCGGAGCTTATAAAGCATGCCTCAAACTCCTTTTTGGCCATGAAGATATCATTTATAAATTCCCTTTCCAGAATTTGTGACGCCTCGGGCGCGAATATAGACAAGGTATCGCAAGGCCTCGGCATGGATAAGAGAATAGGAAAAGATTTTTTAAAGGCAAGCCTTGGATATGGCGGTTTTTGTTTTCCAAAAGATTTGGCGGCTTTTATCAATATATGCGAACGCTTAGGATACAATCCGGAACTTTTAAAGGCCACGGCAAAGGTAAATGAACAGCAGAAAGAGTTTTTTCTCAGGAAGATAAAGAAGGCTCTTTGGAATATAAGCGGAAAAAAGATAGCGGTTCTGGGCCTTTCATTTAAACCGAATACAGACGATATAAGGCTTTCTCCCGCTATCAATATTATAAGAATGTTAAAGAGAGAAGGCGCTAAGATAGCTGTATTTGATCCAAAGGCCATGGAGAAGGCCAGGCAGGAATTGAGCGGAGTAGACTACTGTGATAATGCTTATGAGGCTATAAAAGACGCGGATTGCCTTGTCCTGGCAACAGACTGGCCGCAATTTGGCAGACTTGACCTTAAGCGTGTAAAACGATTGCTAAAGAGGCCTATTGTTGTTGATGGCAGAAACATGTTTGACCCGGCTAATATGGAAAAGTTAGGTTTCAGGTATTCCAGCATTGGCAG
>CAZGAS010000033.1:0-7103 GCA_964523875.1 uncultured Planctomycetia bacterium
CTCTTTTATCTGGTATCGCTCTTTATTCTGCTGATAATATACCTGCAGTTCTTCCTCGCTAATCCTAATCATGGTAAGCCGATTGGACAAGACCTTATTGCTCAGGATATTATCCGTGGCACGCTCTATCTCCAAGATAATTTTCTTATCTCTATCAATACCTTCCCGTCTGGCCTTTTTTGCCAGAATAAGACGGATAATGTATTGGCGCACATAGCCCAGGCGCCAGTCTTTGCTGGTTTCAAAATTCTCCCTGAGATAACGGTTAAGCCCTTCTGCTGCCTGTTCTATCTCTGAAAAATATATCTTTTCATCGCCTATTCTTGCTGTTACATAGTCATTATTCTCTTTGCTTTCAACATCCTCTGCAAGTGCATTGCCTGCGTTTAAAGAGATTACTAAAAAGATACCTGCAGCCAACAAAACTTGTAAGCTATTTTTTTGCATTTTCCGCTTCCTTCTTTTAAAAACAGGCATGGACGCCTATTTCGATAGGTATCGATGCCTGTTTCTGTTTTCTTTTAACATTAATTATCTTATTGCTCATTGCTACCTTAATTGATTACAGATTTATCTTAGTTAATATCCGCCATTTGAAAAACTGTGCCTTGGTGTAAGATATTAGTATAAAATGATGCTTTTCGCCATCTATCTGTTCGAGCATTCTGTACGCTATTATCTTTAATCTGCCAAGTATCTTCATTTTAAACACTTTCTTCTCTTAAAACTACTACTTTTGACTCTCTCTACCATAAATATAGCATACTTCAAATCCGCGAAATAGGCGGAATGATACTTAATCTTCCTGCGCAAACTACCCTAATCTTACATATTAAACGGTGCTTATTTCGCTAAATTAAGTTGCCAGGCGCACAAGTTTATCTTTGTGAAACAAGTATATGGCCTCCTTTTTTTGCCGTTTTTTTCATTTCCGGAGTAAAACCTGATTTACTGAATAAAGCAAAATACTCTTTTCTATTCTGTTTGCCCCATTCTACTCTTTGGGATTTTCTCTTAAAATTTTCGTAAATATTCATTCCCATTGGTTTATTAGACCATTTAGCTTCACCAAAAAAGATTTCGTTTGTTTTTTTGTTTAAGGCTATAAGATCTAACTTTTCATTTCTGTCCCCTGTATAAGGGGTCACTGTTCGCGGCGCTCACAGCACTGCCTCGGACATTTCCCGCCGTAGGCGGGCAGGCGTCCTCGGGAGCAAGTCTTATCTTTGTAACTTAAGGCTTTTTGAAAGTTCGACAAAGTCGCTGTAACAGCCTTTTTTCATTTTTATCTCTTCTTCGGCCCGCTTGTATTGTTTTGATACAGATACATATGAAACGCACCCCATATAACCAGCTATCTCTTTTAAATTGTTTCCGTATATTCTTAGCAGGTATATCAGAGCCCTTCTCTCTCCTGCCAGATTTCTACTCCTTTGTTTTTGCAATACATCTTTCTTCTTAAGCAGTATTCTTGATGTTACCTTTTCATTGTCCGCATTATCCGATACATTATATTCTCTGCTGCCTGTTATCTCCCTGGCATCCGCCTTTTTATCCTTTACCAATTCCTTTACTTTATCCTTAAACTTCTTTCCTCCAAGTACTGCTGGCCATTTTGCGCTCTCGAGAACCCCAAGGAAGTTTTTCGGCACTGCCTTTTTAACAAAATCATTTAATCCCTTCACAGCTTCATTCTCATATTTATTAAACCTGCTTAATACTTCTTCTGTCTTTAGCCATTTCTGCTTGTTATTTTCTGACATATATTCTTTATGGCTGTCCCATTTATATTGGCCTATATCTTCTTCCAGCCCTGCCTTATAAGCGTTTCGGTGTATGTATCTTACTAATTCCAATAGATATTCATCTTCCTCCACTAGCATCGATTTGTACCGCCCCCTGAATAACCCCCCATCAATATTGTATCTTTTATTATATTTTTGGGTGTACACCCCGTTTAAATGGCGCATCCCTCTTGACAGATTTCCCAATGGAGTGCGTATAAGCAGGTGATAATGGTTTGGCAGCAAGGCATAAGCATGTATTTCAAATCCGTACAAACGGCAGATCTGTTCCAGGACATCCAGAAACGCTTTGTAATCCTTTTCGTTCTGGAATATCTTTTCTTTTCTCCGTCCGCGGTTCATCACATGATACCATGCCCCGGGATATTCTATTCTTAGCGGTCTCGCCATGGCTTAATCCCAATGGGTCAAGTCTTATCTTTGCAACTTAACGTGAAGAACGTTTACATGTTAAGTTACAAAGATAAGACTTGACCCCTTTAGTATTCATCTTCAATCTCTACTATCTTATGCCTGATGGCATATTTTATAAGGTCGCTTGTCTTATGAAGATTGAGTTTCTTTAAAAGAGTGTTTTTGTAGTTTTCAACAGTTCTGCGACTGATAAACAAAACCGCTGCTATCTCCTTGGCAGTCTTGCCTTCCGCGACTAAACGCAGCACTTCCTGTTCACGTGTCGTAAGAAACGTTTCCTCTGATTCCTTCTCTGCTGTTTTGTGAAGGGCCTTTTCTACAAGATAAGAAGATACGGATGCGGTTAAATAGGTTTCGCCTGATGCTACCTTAGCAAGGGCAGGTAGAAGCTCTTCTCCAGCGTTTTCCTTGTTCAAATACCCCTTCGCTCCTGCCTGGAGCGCCTTCATCGCGTATATATGGGCCTTGTGTACACTAATAACTAGTACCTTTGTTTTAGGAGAGAGACAACTAACCTGCTCGATTACATCAAGTCCACTTAATTTGGGCATAGTAATATCCAAAAGGAGAATATCCGGTTTATGTTCTTCTACCTTTGCCAGGGCCTCTTCACCGTCTCTTGCTTCAGCAACTACCTTGTAACTTGGCTGGTCATGGAGTATATTCTTTATCCCTGCCCGTATAATATCATGGTCATCTGTCACTACAATTGTTAAAACCATATATACTTTTTTCCTTCCTACATCCTACAAGGGGTCAAGTCTTATCTTTGTAACTTGAGAGTTGGAAGGTTACAAAAGTTACAAAGGTTAAAAATATAACGTTGCATATAGTGTATGATCCTTAAGTTACAAAGATAAGACTTGACCCCTTTATAGCGGGAGCTCTATGCTTAAAGTTGTTCCTTTTTCCGGAGCAGTCTCTATACGCATTTTGCCATCCAATAGCGCTATCCTCTCTCGTAAGCCCGCAAGGCCTAACCTTAGCTTATCTTCCCGGCGACGGTGAAAAGGTTTCATGTAGCGGCCATAATTAAAGCCTACCCCATCATCAACAACTGTTAGAGATACCAGATCTGCTTTTTTTTCTAAGCAAATCCCTACTTTTTTAGCTTGCGCGTGCTTTATAATATTAGTCAGCCCTTCCTGTGCCGCTCTATAAAGTATAAGGGAGTATTCATCGGAGAGGACTAAGGGTAACTTAGGTTTTTTATAAGAAAACTTGATTGTGCTTATCTGTTTATATCGAAAAATTAGGTCAGATATCGTATCTACTATACCCACTTCCTGTAACGCTGGGGGCCTCAAAAGTTCAGCGATGTTGTGACTCTTTTCCAGAAGCCTCGAAAGTATCTCCTTGCCTTGAGCGATCTCTTTTGTCTGAATTGGATCCTGATCAGGAAATTTTTTTCCTATGATGTCTAAGTATATCCTAAGAGCGCTCAAGTCCTGTCCCATCTGATTATGAACCTGTAGCGAAAGGTTTTGGCGCTCTTCTTCTTCCATCCTTATCATTCTATGTACAAGTTTTTCTCGGCTTTCTCTTTCTTTTTTGCGGTTACGGTAAATAAGATATGCTGTTTCACCACCTATTAATAACCCTATAATCAAGGACCAGAATAAAAGCGCTATTGCGCGTTTTTTGGCCTTTCCAGCTAAACGCAATTGTTCTTCTACGCCTTTTAAATTAGCCTTCTGAAGACTTTCTTCAATAAACTCATCGATTCTGTATAACTTACTTTCAAAAGCCATCACCAAATTATTTATAGACTGCTCTGATTTACTTCTTTTGGCATTATTTTTAATATTCTCTAATTGATCTACCAGGCTGATAATCTTTCCACCTATACTGCGTAATTCCTGCTGTAACAGATTAATTATATCAACCCGCTCTTTTTCTGTGTTCGTTTGGACAAAGGAAGTATAATCCGCTAACCTTTTGTCAAAATCTTCCTGCGCGGCATTGATAGCCTCCTGGTTCGCGCCAGCCTTAGCAGCTTCGAGATACCTAGCACTGCGCCAAAAGATGTAATTGCGAATGCCCCTCGCGTATAAGCTGTTATTAATTCTCATCTCCAGGGCAGCCTTCTGGAGAGGAAAATAATAATTTCCAAAGTCATCTACTCGTTTGCTTAAAGACTGAATTTGAAAAATTCCTATGGCACCAATGACCACCATAAGAACAAGAAGCGCGCTAAAACCGCCGACTAGTCTCCAATCAATTGAAACTTTTTTCACTTAACGAACCTTGTTATATTAGTTTGGCATACTAAATATCAGAAAAGACTTAGATATCGCAAAACCTAAAAAACTTTTCTTCGCGGAGTGTATTCTAAATTTTTTTTCGCTTGCTCCAGCCAGTGAGCTACCTTTGCCGCGTCTTCCGCGCTGGGGGAAAGTTTAAGATATGCCTCGTAATGTTCGATTGCGTTTGCCCTGTCATGGAAATGCTCATCATAGATAATCGCCATGTTATAATGCAGGTCAGGATCGAGTTTATGAAGCTCCAACGCCTTTTTATATTCTACCAGGGCCTCGTCATACTGCCGGCTTTCATCATAGGCCAATCCTAAATTATAATGAAGTTTGAAAGCGTCTTTTTTGAACTGGTCTTCTGTCTGTTGGAGCTTACCGGCTATTCTTTCCTTTTCATTAGTCACGTTAATAATTATCTTCTCATTCTTAGCGATAAGCTTTTTATTCTGCTCAATCATATTATTCAAGTCGGAGAGCTTTTCCTTTAAACCGCGTGCCTGTTGCACCGCTTTATCCGCGGCCTTATCTGTTACCGGTTTATCTTGAGTTCCGCTTTCGTCCTCTTCATTCTCAATAAGATGAACGAGCAACTGCCTATTCTCATTTGCCTTGCCTACTAATTCCTTATTCTGCTTTGTCAGCACTTCAAGCAATACCTCCGCGGCCATCACCTGTTCGTTTAATTTCTTTTCCTGTGCTGAAAACATTGCTTTTTCCATAGCTGATTTTTTTTGAAAATCTTCTTCCAACTCAGCTATTTTAAGCTCTTGGGATTTAATCTGCTCTTTAAGCGATTTTCTTGTTTTTTCTAATGTAACCTCCAGTTCTCTCTTTTGCGCTTTGAGGCCCTTTGTCTTATCTTCTAAATTTTTTTTCTCCTGCTGGAATTTTTCGATACGATCTTTCTGTATAGATACCTTCTTGATTAAACCGTCTTTTTTTGCGGCCAAAATACTGGTGTTGTTTTTTGTCTCAAAAAGCTGGCCTTTAGTCTCCTTTAATATTCGGTGTGTCTCTTTCAAATTTTTTTTCAGGATCTCTATCTTATCCACCTGCCCGGTATAGATCATGTAGCTTGCCGCTATCAAACCCGCGAAACTCGCCACTGCTATAACCCAGAAGATACCCTTAAGCAGGCTGTCTCTGTTCATTGTTTTCTTGGCTTTCTTGTCTTTTCAGTATCTTTCGGGTAGAGCAGGTCTTCCTCCCCGGTTATAATATGCGGGGTAAGAAAGACAACCAGTTCTTTAGTCTCTTTAATATCTGTTATTGATTTAAATAATACTCCGAAAAGAGGGATATCTCCTAAGAACGGGTATTTTCTTTCACTCTCGGTCGTGCTCTCCTTTATCAGCCCCGCGATGATTATTGTCTTACCGTCTTTTATCATAATATCTGTCTCGGCATTAGACGTATCTATCTCAGGTAAACGTATCTCCGCGGTACCCGCGTCATCTAATATCTCAAACCAGTCTGTCAGCGTGCTCACCTCCGGCCTTATATGCATCTTAACAAAACCATCTTTGTTTATTGTAGGGGTAACTGTAAGCGTTACACCCACATCAACAAATTCAGCGCTCCAGGAGGTAGTAGCGGTAGTATCAGACTGGGAGATTGTACTGGTAGCGTAGGGTTGGCGCGTACCGACCATGATCTTCGCCTCTTCATTATTGCAGACAGCTATATGGGGTGAGGAGACAATCCTTACATTGCCTATTTCCGATAAAAAGGTAAGTACCGCCTGCGGCTGGGTTGGGTCCAGGCTGCCTGTTCCCGTAGCGCCGTCCCATTCCCATGTGCCTATAGATATCTTGCCAAAAGAGTTTGCCGCCTCAGCTAATCCTGATATAGGAAATGTTCCTACAAGATTAAAATCTTTTCCCGCCATTCGAAATAGTTTCTCCCAGTCAATCCCATACGCGAAATCATCGTTTAAGGTTACTTCTACTATCTTCGCGTCAATAAATACTTGCCTGGTCTTCGCGTCAAAAGCAGCCACTATGTTGGCTATCTCATCTATCTTATTTGGAAAGTCGTTGACTACTATTTTATTTGTCCTTTCATCAGAACTGACAGAACCGATATCAGGTGTCAACATGTCTGATATCTTATTCTGAATATCATCGACCTGGGCGTAACTTAATTCAAAGACCCTGCTGACTGTAGGCGAGGACTTCTCGGCGGTGGGCCTGTCCAGGTCCTTGACAGAGGCCTTTAGCTCTTTAAGCTTTTCCGGTGTATCTATAAGGATAATCGTGTTGATATCATCGTCCATAATAATCTTGCCGACACTACTTTTAATACTCCCCAACGCCGTTCCCACCTTTGTCGGCAGGGCATATTCGAGCTTTATCGTCACGACCTCTCTCTTATCCGTGTATTTTTTCCCATAAAGCGCCTCATACTCAGATTCAGTCATGATGGTGATAATATTATTATTTTTTATGCAGGCTAAATTGTTGGTCAGCAAGAGGACATCCAGGGTATCGCCAACAGTTACGTTCTTTAAAAATAGTGTTGTCCTGCCGCTTACACTCTTGCTGGTAACAATATTCAGGCTGCCTTTTACCGCTAAAAACTTGATAGTATCCACGATATCCATACTGCGTAAGTCCATGGACGTAATCTC
>CAZGAS010000033.1:7203-13512 GCA_964523875.1 uncultured Planctomycetia bacterium
AAGACTCAATATAACCTTGCTCTCAAATATATCATCTATATTGAATTCTCCAATCTTGTCGCCTTTTCTTAAAAAATATGTCCTCTTCTCGGTCTTGTCCTCTATCATGGCCATTGGCTTGGCCATTGGCTCTTCATCCCAGGATATGCCTACCAGGCCAAAGTTACTGGCCATCTTTTGCAACTGCTCAGCCTGGACCTCTGGCTTCTCATCCTGCTTTAACTCTATGGGGCTGAATATATTCCTGCGTTGGACCATCTCCAGGTAATGCAAAAACGGGCGCTCTTTTGATATCGCGCCTTCTGTCCCGCTGTCTGGCGAAACATAATTACCCTGATCGTAGGCATCTTTTATGTCAGGGCGGTTTAAAACAAAATCCATTACTGAAAAACCTAAAAGGCATATTGATATCACCAGAAGAGCCTTATTCAATATCTTCAGGTTCGGTTCTCTTATACCATTCTTTAACCCGTTTACTCCACAGCTGATTCTTTTATTCAGAGAGGCCCAGAAATTATTAAAACCTAAAAAGATATTCCTTTTCCGTTTAAAGCGAACGGATTCATTGCCATCTTCTTTTTCTATTAATTTTAATAGCTTCTCTTCAGGAGTAGATCTTTGTTCTGCCATCCTAATTTTGCCTCGGAGTCAACGATCTCTTTTATGAGTTCGCTGTTTACAAAAGGCCTGTTCTTCATTACCAGCTGTTTCAGGGCCTTGTGGCACAGCATAGAGATACGGCGGGGATATCCCTTAGTGTGTTCGTGTATTATTTTAAAAGCCTCATTATGAAATAAGTTCTCTCTGCCGTCATAACCGGCCTGCCTTAAGCGAAATTCTATCATCCCTCTGGTCTCTTCCTGGTTAAAGGGGCCAAGCGCGTATTTTAAGCTGACCCTGTCCATAAGATTTTTAGTCTGTATGAGTAAGGGAAGAAGTTCTACCTGCCCTAAAAATATCAATTGCAACAGTTTAAACTCATTTGTCTCGTAATTTAAAAGCATGCGCAGTACCTCTAAAGACATTGAGTTAAGCTTCTGCGCTTCATCTATAAGCAGAACTATAGTCCTGTTCTGGTTGACACCTCTCTGAAAAAGGTAGTGCTTCAATTCCTGCTTGAGGTCAAGGAGAGTAGCGGACTGGGCATTTACCTCAATTTCGAATGTCTTTACCAACGCTAATAGGAATAAGTATTCTGTATCATAAGTCGGGTCTAAAATCATATATAAGTCAAGATTGTCACGGGCGTTTAGAAGCTGGGAGAGTTTTCTGCTAAGGGTAGTCTTGCCTGTACCTATATCACCTAAAACAATACTCAAGCCTCGTCGCAACCTGATCTCGATCAGGATATTGGTCAGGGCAGCCTTATGTTCCAGTGACTGGTAGAAAAAATTGGGGTCCGGACTGGTGGAAAAAGGTTCTTTGTCTAAGCCTAATACTTTATAGTAGCTCATTTTTTTCGTATTCTCTCCGGTATTACAACCTCAAGCGTTTTATTATATAGTGTAAATATAACATATAGAATAATCCATGTCAAATATAATTGCTGGTTTTCAAGGATTATGTAGATTGTGAAAAAAGGGGGCAGGCTAGAATAGAACAATAGGAGAGCGCTCACGAGCACGACTTAAAAACAGGCTCTCACTCGCTTTTTACAGTTACATCATCAGGAAGGTAGGTCATCAGGAAGGTAGGCCGCGTTTGGATCGGCTGTTGTAGTACCGCTGCCTGTGATGAGGTCATACTCATAAAGCATGCTACCTCCATAGGAGACCTGCAAAGCCGGATCTCCGCTGCCTGAAGAGGTTATTTTATATGTTAGGTTAGCGCCTGAACCAGATGGCTTATCAACCTTTAATACGCCCCAGGCAGTAGTATCATTAGGATCAAGGGTAGTTAAGTCGTATTTAAGGTCGTAATACTTAGCACCAGCTCTCACTAAGCTTACGATACTGGCTACCTCCTTAAACCCTGTGCGCTTAATTATCTTATTGTACATAGGAAGTGAAACCGCGGCAAGAATACCTAGTATTATAACAACAACCATTATTTCACTAAGAGTAAAACCTCTTTTTCGCTTTATCATAATATCCCCTATTTGCTTAATTATAACCACTAATATGCATTATGAGGCTGTCCTGCGACAACGCAACATCACCCCCATATCCTGATGTACTATAACTACTGTACCAGGATATTTTATCCATATCTCCGATAACAAATAATTATCACCCGCTGGCTGTGAAAAAACAGGAAGTTGAGCCGTGTCTATCATATCTGTTATCAGTTTTCCATCAATACCAGAACCTACTACCTGCCTGTAAAGTTCTGTGGTACCGCCCTTAACATAATATCTTATCTGTGAAGCAACAGGGGGGCTTACGCCGAAGTCCTCCATATCAAGGGTGATCTCGTTAGATATCGTTATGTCAACATTATCCGCGCGTAACGCGTCTTTTTTAATCCACTCCATTGCCACGATTATATCATCTGATATAACACTTCTTGACAACTGGGACTTAAATAATCTCAAGCCGGTCATAACAGTAACAGTACCAACAGCAAATATCAAAGAGACAAGTAATATTGCCCCTATCACCTCTATTAATGTAATTGCCGATCTATTATCTAAATGTCCGTTTTTCACGAATCCAATTGATCCCATAACACTTTTATTGTTACCTTTTTAAAATTAATTCCTGAACCAAGATCGACACCCTCCTCTACAGTATATAACGCGCCCTTTGTGTTGTCACCCGGATTCTCTATGTCAATACTGCTATCATTCGCTACTATCCAATTATTGTAATCCTCCTGCAGAATGGATGCCGCGTCATTTAAGTCAATGTCAGTCTCTGCTGCCAGGTTATTGTATCTTGTCGCGCTATCATATCCTGCTTTTATTTTTTCAAGCCAGCTTATCGCGTTGACATAGAGCCTAACCTCATTTACTGAATAAGCCTTTAGCTTTGAAGTAGATATAAAAAGCGTGAAAAAGGCCGCGCCTACTACAACTAATATCATTGTTGATACTAAAACCTCAACCATAGTAAAGCCGCGGGAACCCCGCTTGCTATATCTCATAGGATTATACTCTCCTGATCGAGTGTAGCCATAACCTCATCCCTGTCATCTGAAGAGTCTGCCGGGGTGCCCATATCATTCACAGCAACATCTATGGTAACAACAACGCCATCTATTGTGACGGTGGGATCTGCCGGGGCTGAATTAGTCGGAGAAAGCCATTGGTCCCAACCGGCGTAACCTGTCCTAAACCTGTTAAACGCCTCATATAAAGCTGCCTCCGCGTAATTTATAGCCTGTAATCTTTTGAGATAAGCAACAGAAAGCGGTACCCTGCTCCAGAAGAGAGTAATTATCGCTGCCATAGCGAGAGAGAGGGCAATAACAAAAACTACCGCTATAGCGATTAAACCTTTTACAGAGGTTGATTTTTTCATTTTCTTAGTCTGTTTTTAATATTATAAACTTCGCATTTATGAAAGTCAATAACTTAATATCCCAGCGTCACTCATTATCGATTAATAACGCACATAATATCCACCATATTATCGCGACCTGTGGTACAAAGAAACTGAAACCCGCCATATTATGCACCAGAAAGGCAAATATCGCGGAAATTACGCCTATCCGTAAAACAGCGCTGTCAAAACGCGCGTCCTTATTAAATATACCCCTTATAGCCTCGCGTGTGAGTCTTACCAAAAACCAGATAAAGGCCAGGACCCCATAAAAGCCAATCTCTATCCATAATTGCATGAACAGATTGTGCGCCATGATAGATCTCGGGGAGTCGGCTGTCATATAGTTCCTGCATATATTCGCGAAATTACCCATCCCAACGAAGTGCCATGGCCTATCCGCGATAATAGCAAGAGCAAACTTCCACAACTTTAACCTCTCCTCTGACGCGAATGAGAGATTATACCTGAATAAACTACCGGACCATCGCTGTAAAACCAGGGCTGCTGCTATAACTAATAGGCCCAGAAAAAAAATAATAAGTATTGGCGCGTATCGTGTAAGCTTCTTTTTATCTTTATACAATAAGATTAGAATAAAGAGCGAAAAACCCGCGAGAAAACTTATAATCCCCATAAAAGAACCTGTAAGCCATAAGCAATAACTATTAAGGATTAGCAGGAACATGAGAAAGAGCGCGGTGCTTCTCTTCACTCCTGAAAAGATATACCCTAGTACCGCAAGATTAATCATAACCAGGTATGACGCAAACAGGTTTGGCGTGGTAAATATAGAAAGGACACGTTTCGTCCTTACTATATCCATGAGATAAAAAAATTCCCTGCTTAAGAGAAAAGGTTTCTGCGTGATTATATAGGGTATTATCCTGTCGAAATAAAAGAATCTCTGTAACAGCGCTATTACAGACACAAGACAAGAGGCCGCTATAAGGGCAAGGCATATCTGTTTTTTCCGCTTAGTGTCTAGGGCCGCGATAACAATAAATATTATCACGTACAGAAGAATATAGAACGCGTTATAAAAAGCTACACCGGGGGAGATAGCGAAAAAAGATGTAAGAATAGCTATCGCGACAAAATATACAAGCGGCAAGCGGCAGGACTGGGGCCTTTTAAAGTATTCCCTCCTGCTAAAGGCAAGGCAAAACAGACAAAAAAGCAGTACCCCATAAAAATATGGCAATCCTGGGTTAAACAGAACCGGTGAAAAAAAAGGTAAAAGAAAGACGCAAATAAGCGTTATAAGCCAGACCATTTAAGAAACTCCTTTCATCAAAATAAGCATCTTATTATTATAGGTTTTAAATAAAAAGGCCTTTGGTAGATCAGGCTCTCTCTTTACAATATCTCTATTTCTGATTATATCTGATAATACCTTGGGACGCAACTTGTTATATGGTGTTTTAAAAAAAGATATTACCTCATCAAAACCCGGGTTTGGAGATACAAATACCTGACACGGAAAAGTCAGCGCTTCAAGCAACGCGATACCGAAGGGCTCGTTACGTCTTATGGGGAATATCGCCAGATCCGTTGACTCGAATATCATCCGCACGTCTTTTACAAAACCTAGAAGTAAAACTTTTTTTTGCAGGTTGTTTTTTTTCAAGATTCTCTCTATCTTCTTTCTGTAAAGATACGTCCTTAAATTGCGTGGCGCAATATCTCCTGCCAGCAATAAAACCGTATCGCTATCTTTTTGACTAAGAAGCGCTGACATACTATTGATAAATTCGTACTGGCCCTTATGCGGGTGTATTCTTGAAACGATACTCATCACAATAGTATCTTGCGATATATTTAATTTATCACGCATTTTTTTTGTATTGGTAGCACGTGGCAATTCCAATTCTGCAGGCTCATAAACTACTGTTATTTGGTTAGCTGTAACCGGAAAAAAGGTTTTTCTTATGTTCTCTGACTGGCATATTACTCTTGTGGAAAATCTTTTAATTATTCGCGATAAAACCTTATTTACAAAACGTATATGGAAAAACTCTCGAACATGCCATATGTGCGGTTTTTTTAAAAGCGCGGCGAGAAGAGACGGAAATATTATCAACGCGTTATTTGTATAAATTATATCTATGCTGTGTACCTTGGCATAAAAATAAAAATATATAATGTTAGCGATACCAAGTAAGCAAAACTTAATATAGTAAAATGGAGAAAAAGAAAAACTGAGGATAGATAGCGGGAATATCCGAACCTTGATGCCTAACTCTCGTATAATCTGGACTAAAGGACCACTTCCCGGCAAAACTACAGTAATATCATAGTCGCTGCTTAACGACTTAATGATATTTAATAGGCCTTTTTCTGATCCGTACAGCAAGGCACCTGAATTGAACAGTAATATTTTCTTTTTTAAGGGGGCTCTTCTGCAATAGGGGTTACTCAAAAAAAGATAAATCCACCTTGGTAGGTCATAAAACAGCAGTGGAAAAATGCGCAAGGTATAATTTTTCCTGCCCTCATTCTTTTCTATCATTAAATACCTGTTCCTGAAACATAGGTACTGCCTAAGTTTATCGCCGGTTGATGAACTATTACCGGCATGATAACATAACAACTCCGGCAAAAATAAAGCCTTCCATCCCTTTCTTCGCGCGCGCCATGCTAGGTCAACATCTTCTACTAAGAAAAAGAACCTCTCATCAAAATAACCTGTATCCTCTCTTATGTCGTCAAGCATATCGCGTCTATAAAACGCCGCGGCAGAGCAGGCACCAAAGACCTCTCTTGGTTTGCTGTATTGGCCCTTATCTATTCTATTCTTTCCTATATCATAGAACCTTCTCATCCA
>CAZGAS010000034.1:0-7694 GCA_964523875.1 uncultured Planctomycetia bacterium
CTTGCCGAACAACAGGCTGAGTTTACTCGCCTGCGGGATTTAAATACAATACACGCAGGGCGCTTAAAACTGTTTGTAGATGCAGAATTAAAGGTCATGAAATTGTATTACAAAGATCTGGAGATCACATCAAAAAGAGGCATATATTCCGTATTCAACACCTTGAAAGATAGTTACGATTTTAACAGGTGTACTTGGAATATTAATAAAATAGCACAAAATAAAATCGTACTAAATATACATTATGAGTCTATGTCACTTTTACAGGTCTGGCATTTAGCCTGTGAAGAGGATAATTCTCTGAGTGTTAAGATTGAGGTTGAAGCAAAGAGGAGGATATCATTTGTCAATCAGGACATAAAGATAGAAGTAAATGATATTTTCAACAGTTGGGCAACAGCACATGAAAAGGGTAATTTCGATAAAAGTTGCTACATAGGCAATATGTCTCCAATAGCGCTTAGGGATAATAAGATTTCACAGATTTTGTTGAATTTCAATAAGAACTTGGAGCATGAACAATTGTTTTTTGCTACTTTTTCTGAATCTGAAGAACAGACAGTTGATCTACACAAAATACGGGAAGATGGCAAGGAATATATCCGCATTAACGCGCCTCTTATATTATATACTGATCCCAAATTAGCCAAGACAGGAAAACGTGTTTATTTTGATGGAAGGATATCTTTTGGCGAGAGCTTCCAATGCAAAAAAAATGTGAAAACAGCCCAGGTGATAGCACTAGAGGAAAAGGATATAAAGGTTATCTTTGATAGTGGCAGAGGTAGGATATTGTACAATGGTATTGAATTGACCACGGGTTTAAGCCTATATAGTTCTGTGCGTTCTGAAGGTATATGGTATGATTCTTACCAGGCTAAGTGGAATATACAGCGTCATAATACTAAGATGCTTCTCGCTACAGGCGATTGGCCCCATATACCGATTTCACAAACATGGAAGATTGTATTATTCGGTCAAAACGTTATTATGTGGGAGGTGCGGTTGATAATCCATGAAGCAGTAAAGTTAGATTTTGAGCAATCCAATATTATGCTTTGCTCTAAATATACGACTTGGAAAACGCCTAATGAGAGTCGTGGCATTTTCTTGGATGAGTATACGCAGCAGTATGATATTTTGCCATTTAGATTTTGGTACGGTAAAGCAAGAGAGATTGCGGCCCAGCCAGATAGTGACGCACTGCCGGAGGTCTCTTTCAGTAATGATACGGGTAGAGAGGATATGCGCGCGATTATAGAAAATACAGATACTCTCTACAAAGCCCGTTTAATACAATACCAGAAAGAAAATACCACTAACTTATTATCGGGAGAGCGCCCCTATTTTAAAGGAATAATAAAAATTGTCTCGTGAACATAACAGCAGGAAATTTATAAAACATTTAAAATCAGGAGGACTGATTTATGCTTTTTGGCGGGGTATAAAATATTTTATTTACCTGATCAGAAAACCTTTGCGCGTAAAGAATAAAAAAAGCCTTGCACAACAAAAAACCGGAAAAAGCCACCTTATTAGTTGTGTGATTGCTAATGGAGATATTAAAGCTATTTATTCTGGTTGCGGGATAAATATATTCTGGAAAGAGAAAGAGCTTACTATATCTCCGGGGCTTAATATCGCGGTAAATACATTAGGGATGTGGACAGATTCTTCAAAAGCGAAATGGCAGATATTACTTCAAGACCCGGATTTTTTTGATTTAAAAGTTGTTTATAATGATTTACCGTTGTCTCAATTATGGCATGTAAAGCTAGGCAATAATAACGAGATAACATGGCGGATACGAATTCAAGTTGAGGAATGGCTGCATATAGATGAATTTCGTTTACTGGCTTTGGTCAGTTCTTATTATAAGGTTTGGATTAGTGACTATTCATACGCGGATTTTCCGCGCCTAGATAACTACTGGCACGATATAAATCTTAAAGATCGGAACGTATCATTGGCCGGTGCCAGATTCTCCAGAGGAGATAATTGCTTGCCGTCATTTACAATCGAGAGCCATGAGAGTGGATTGTTGCCCTTGGTGCAGAACCCGCCATTAGGTAGCCATTCGCACATTATTGGGCTTAGAATTAAAGATATGAAAAACAAGAATAATTTTGAACCAGGCATCTACCCATTGTTTGATGGCAAGGTTAATATTATAGAAAATGAAAATATCTTGGACTCCAAGATTGAGGTTATGCGCCAAAATTATCTCGCTAATGTTGTGCATAAAGATGGTCAAAATAACAAAGGCGTGAAAAAATGAAAGTTCTGCTTCTTAATTTACCATGGCAGAGGGGCCAGCAGTGGGGCGTAAGAGCAGGCTCCCGTTGGCCGCATATAAAAGATACAGGTGAGGGTGACTATCTTCCTTTTCCTTTCTTTTTAGCGTATGCTACCGCGCTATTACGAAAAAATCATATAGATGCAGTAATTACCGATGCCATAGCGGATAAGATTTCAGAAGATAAGCTTTTTAGCCAAATTATAACTGATAAGGCTGATTATGTTGTTGTAGAGACGTCAATACCGTCTTTTGAAAATGATTTAAAGATTACAAAGAAAATATCAGATATGGGATTTTCCGTTATACTTTGCGGGCCGAATTCAGAAATATACAAACCCGAATTTTTAGAAAAACATACATTTATAGATTATGTTTTGTGCGGTGAATACGAGTTTATTTTATGGGAGCTATTAAAAGCGCTCGGTAACAATACTACCCTCTCTGAAGTTAAGGGGATAGTTTATAGGTTGCGTGATAAAGTAAAGAAGACCGTAAAAAGGGAGCCTTTTGATATAAATTATCTGCCATGGCCGCATAGAGAGACATTACCTATGGGCGAGTACTTAGACGCCCCTGGCCAAATGCAAACACCAAGCGCGCAGATGCTGGCTTCGCGAGGATGTCCCTTTAAATGTCAATTTTGCCTTTGGCCCCAGGTAATATACCAGGGTAATCATTATAGGGCGAGAAACGTAAAAGACGTTATAGATGAGATGGAATTTTTAGTAAGAAAAAATGGATTTAAATCCATATATTTTGATGATGACACCTTTAATGTCGGTAAGAATAGAATGTTTGAAATTTGTCGGGAGATTAAAAACAGAGGCCTGGATAAAATTCAATGGGCTATTATGGCAAGGCCTGATTTAATGGATGAGGAGATATTGCTTTGTATGAAAGAGTCTGGACTCTGGGCAATAAAATACGGGGTAGAATCTATACATCAGCGCCTGGTAGATAGTATTGGAAAAGATATGGATCTAAAAAAGTCGAGGCGGATGATAGAATTTACTCAAAAACTTGGCATTAGGACGCATTTGACTTTTACTTTTGGCCTGCCGGGGGAGACAAAAGAGACAATAGAAAAGACTATACTGGCGGTTAAGGCCTTAAATCCATTCTCAGTGCAATTTTCCATAGTTACCCCCTTCCCCGGAACAAAAATGCATGAAGTATTCGACAAAAAGAAATTGATAGTTACGAAGGATTTTTCTTCTTATGACGGACATTATCAAAGTGTAATTAAAACAGAACATTTAACCCCATCAGATTTGAAAAATGCCAAGATCAGAGCATATAGAGTTTGGCAAGACCACTTAAGAAGCAGAGCAGGGCTAATCGGCAACCTTAAAAAATTCCTGCAATATGCATTTACTCATAGTTTAAGCGCTGCTTTATCTAAGGCCTTAAGCTATCTGAAGTATGTGATACTTCAGAAAAACAGATATATAAATTTAAGGGATTTGTGATAATGGATATTATAATATGTCTAAAGTGAATATTTTTAAAAAAGCCTTAAATATTGCAACAAGGATAATACATTTTCAAAATAGAAAAGCTATTGATATTTTGCTGATTCAATGTCCCCCCTGGGATATTTCTATGCCTCCTTTGAGCATAGCTTACCTTACATCTTATCTGGAAAAGCACGGTTGTTCTACTTACCCCCTGGATTTAAATATCATATTGTCCGGCCTAGCAGCGAAAAAAGATAAATATTTGTGGGAACAGAGAAGTTACGATGCCTGGGTAGATGACGGATTCTATGAAAAAACATGGCCTTCTTTGCGTGATATCACGAGAAGAGTTATAAAGAAGGCTCTTAGCGGATATGATACAAAATGTATAGGCCTATCGGTCAATTTCGCGGGGATAAAGGTTACCAGCGAGATAATAAAGATAATAAAGTCAATAGATAGAGATATGGATATTATCGTAGGCGGCTGGAGTTGCGTTAACGCTCATATGAGGGGGCTCTTTCCTAAGGGCTTGGTCGATGTTTTTGTTGTTGGCGAGGGAGAAAAGACTTTATTAGAGGTTGTGAACAAATTTAAGAAAAAAGAAGATGGGGATGATATCCCAGGAGCTATTTTTGTCAAATCCAACCAGACAACATGTAAGCACAGAGATATGATAACTGATTTGGATAGCATCCCCTGGCCTACATATGACAAATTTAATTTAAATCTTTATACTTCCAGAACCATACCGTTATTTACCAGCAGGGGCTGCATAGGCCATTGCACTTTTTGCAATGATTGGGCTCTTTCGAAGCCTTATAGATTTCGCAGCGCGAATAATGTTTTTTCTGAGATACGCCACCACGCTCAAAAATATGGGATAAGCTATTTTAGTTTTAAAGATCTTTTGTGCAATGGGAATATCGATGAACTTAATATGTTATGCGAATTGATTGCCAATTCAGATCTTGATATACATTGGGATTCACAGGCCATACCTTATAAGGCAATGACCAGCAAGCTACTTTCTAATCTTAAGAGTGCGGGGTGCGGCACGCTAATTTACGGCGTAGAAAATTTTTCAAATAATGTTTTAAGAACTATGCAAAAGATATTTACCAGAGAGATAGCGGAAAGGGTGTTGAGGCAGACAAGTGAAGCGGGCATAGCTACCTGCATTAATATAATAGTAGGGTTTCCCGGAGAGACAGAAGCGGACTTTGAGGAAAATCTTGACGCGATAAGAAAGAACCACAAATATATAACACAGATCGGTGCTGTGAGTGTTTGTCTTGTAAACAATGATAATGACTTAGATATTAATCCCAAAAAATATGGGATAGTTTTATTAGACGATCCCAGCGTAAGAGCGAAAAAATGGCATACTATTAATGGTGAGAACACTTACGATATACGAAAATCTAGGGCCGAAAGGTTGCTCAAACTTATCGGTGAACTTAATCTGCCCTATGCTACGGTGACTTTATGAATTTTGATACAAAAGACCTGCTCTTGAAAGGTATTTTAGACGGCTCAAGAGCCTTTACCGGTCCGGAGACCGTTCAATTCGATATAACAAACAGATGTTGCAATAATTGCTTATGTTGTTGGAGAAATTCCCCGCTTTTAGGCGAACCTAACGAGAGTGAAAAAAAAGCTAAGAAGCAAGAGCTCCCATTTGCTTTGATAAAGAAGACCATAAAAGAGCTTCAAGCCATGAAAACAAAAAATTTATTCTTTGCCGGAGGCGGAGACCCTTTCATGCATCCAGAGATAATAGGGATATTAAAATACGCGAAAAAATGCAAAATGAAGGTTTTTATGAATACAAATTTTGTATTAGTAGATAAAGCGAAAGCAAGAAAATTGGTAAAGTTAAAAATAGACCATATACACGCCAGCATTTTAGCGGGAAACGCCAACACCTATGCTTTAATTCATCCGAATAAAACAGAAGAGACCTTCTTTAAAATAAAAGAGATTTTAAAGTATATAGCTGCGTTGAAATTACAGAGAAAGCAGCATCTTTACAATCCTTGTCCGCATATAGACCTTTATTATGTTATTTTTAATAAGAATTACATGGATATCAATGAGATGGTGGATTTAGCCATAGACGTAAAGGCCGATACTCTTGAATTTACACCTGTAGATGTGGTACGCGGCAAGACAGATTCCTTGCTATTGGACGCCAAGCAGATAGATTCTGTTACCAATGATGTAAAAAGTAATGCCAAACGTCTGGAGAAATACAATATAGACCAACAGGTTAAGACTAATATTGAACAATATGAAAATTTTCTAAAACGAATAAATTCCGTTTATGCCAGGGAAGGCAGGTATGAATCGAAAACAGTAGTAGGCCAACCTTGTTACGCAGGGTGGACATTTGCCAGAATAGCGGCTGATGGGGAAGTTAACCCCTGCTTAAAAGCGCATAAGATATCAATCGGCAACATATACAAAAATTCATTCAGAGAAATATGGAATAGCCCCCGGGAGCAGGAGTTTAGAAAAAGGTCATTTAACCTGGATTTCAATGATAAGTATTTTAAGGATATAGGAAATGATCCGGATTTAAATTTCGGATGCCTACAAAGTTGTGACAATCTTCAGATAAATCTGGATACGCATAAAAGATATAAAGAGGTATTGGTAAAAAATGGCAAAATTAAATAAGATTATTAAAAAAAAAGATGAAGTACTGTTGATGGCAGGAGTGCTGCATCGTTCAAAGGCGTTTGTTGCGCCGGAAGTTCTACACGTAGATTTGACAAATATGTGTAATTTTGATTGTATTGCCTGTTGGTGCAGGTCGCCTTTGCTGGGAGATAAAGCTATGCCAGCCTGGGAAAGAAAACTCACGCTTCCAACGGGTCTATTGAAAAATGTATTTGATGAGATATTTGGCATGGGTGGCTTGAAATATGTAAAGCTGGTAGGCGGCGGTGAACCTTTTATGCACCCTGATATTTTGGAAATTGTTGAATACATCAAAAGCAAGGACAGAAAAGTTCAAATAGATATAAATACAAATTTTAGTCTTGTTGACAGGCAGGTTGCGCAGAGATTGATAGAGTTAGGTGTTGATTCTTTGACTGTGAGCATATGGGCAGGATCCCCAGGTATATATTCAGCTATTCGGCCTAACCAGACAGAAGCTACTTTTTATAGGATAAAGGAAGTTTTGGGCTTTATATACAAACGCAAGAAAGAATTAGATATTCAGCACCCGAGAATAACCATACATGACGTTATATTGAAAACAAACTATAAAGATATACTTAATATGATAAACTTCGCGATAGAGATAGGCGCTCATAACATACAATTTGTTCCGGTGGATCCTGTAAAGGATAAGACCGAGAGCCTGTTGCTGGATGACAGAGACAAGAAAGAGTTGCTTGCAATTTTACAGCAGATAAAAAAGAAGTTTGACCCGGTATCATTGTTATATAGCGCTGGCAAAGGAAAGCAGGTTATCCTCAGTGATTTTACAGGGTTTATAGAACGCGTTGAAAGGCTTAACATCCAAAGCGGTGCCTATGACGAGGACATAATAGAAGAAATACCATGCTATGTCGGATGGCTATTTGCCAGAATAATGGCAACCGGTGATGTGGTTCCATGTTGTAAGGGGCACAGGATGCCTATGGGCAATATATATAAGAATAGGTTTAAGGATATCTGGCGATCCGCTGTTTATAATAAGTTTCGGGATAACTGCGTGAATCTTTCTAAGAGCAATGCCTATTTTTCCAGGATGGGCAATAACGCGGTTGCGAAAACAGGTTGTTATAACTGTGATAATTTATGGCAAAATATTCCTATGCATAAGAAGCTTGTCATGTTAAGAAGTAAGCGCCCAAGGCTCATAAATTTTTGCAGCTTTTTATTGAAAAAGTTAGTATGATCAGGGTATCTGGATTGTTTAA
>CAZGAS010000034.1:7794-10219 GCA_964523875.1 uncultured Planctomycetia bacterium
AAAGCTACACAAGTCTATCTGTGTAATAAGGAGCAGCTTATTGCGTTAAAGAAGAATTTTAATGACTTAGAACAATATATTAACCGAAAGAGATACATCATTAACATAGTAAATAGAGAAGTGTTTTTAAACAGAATCTCTAACCCTACGGCTTGTTGCGGCGAGTATGATACCCGCATGGCAAATACCCCTTGTTACGCGGGTTGGACATTTTTAAGATTAAGGGCAAATGGTGATTTTAATTCATGTCTTAAGTCTCATCGTATTCCTATAGGGAATATATATAAAGATAATATTAATGTTGCCTGGAATAACGTTCTGCAGCAACAATTTCGCGAGAAAACTTTATGTGTGCCTAAGGATAAGGAGTATTTTAGGTTTATCGGAAATGATGACAACACAGAGATCGGTTGCAAGCGTGTTTGTGATAATATTGTAAATAATAATCGCTTGTATAATGCAGCAAGATTTTTATCGCAAGTGCATAAAACCACGCTATAGAGCAAAGGGCCATGTAAGGCCTGAGCAATAGTTATGTAATAATAATTGTTTAGAGGAAACAAAAATGAATAAAAAAAAGAGATTTTGCGCGATCGTTTTTCTTTTTCTTGTTGCGTTGTTTATGGATACTATTTTCTATTTGCTGAAAAAAATAAGACGCGTTGTCTACTTCCCAGGAGCGTAATATGGATATATTAATGCTGCATCCACATGATATCTATTCATCTTCAGAACCATGGACTATACGCATAAGAAGAATCGCGGACGAATTTATAAAAAAAGGCCACTCTGTAAAATTAGTCTATTTTCCGCAAGACAAAAACGATGCGTATAAGGAGAGGGTAGAAAATGGAATCAAAATATACCCAATGAATAGGAGAGTAGGTATTTTTAATTTTTTTCGAAATATAATAAGGATAGCCAAATTAAGCAGGGAGTGTGACATTGTGCATTTTCAGAAATGTCATTATAACGTATCCTTGCCCGCTCTGATCGCGTCTTTTATACATAATAAGCCTCTTCATTACGATTGGGATGATTGGGAAACAAAAATATTTTACTATTCCAACCCTCATCAGAGGGTAGTAGGAGAATTTATAAACCTCTTTGAACATTTAATGCCTAGGCTTGTACACACCATCTCCGTATCCAGCAATCGCATAAAAGATTTGTGTATAGAACGAGGAGCGGAGATAAAAAATATTTTTTATGCTCCGGTAGGATCACTATTAAAGACAGTTAAAAATAATGATAATAATACAGAGAAAATTAAAAAGTGCTATAATATATCAAATAGTCTTGTACTATATGTTGGCCAGTTGCACGGAGGGCAATATGCAGAACTTTTTATCAAGGCTGCCTGTATTGTAATTGAAAGCGGGTTTGACGCTCATTTCATGGTAGTAGGAGACGGTTACAAGCTGGCTGCGTTAAAGAGTCTAGCAAAAAAACTAAACATAGCTACACATGTTACGTTTACTGGAGCGGTTAAGCATGACGTTGTTTCGGATTATATCTTAGCTGCTGATATTTGCATAGCTTGTTTTGATGATAATGACATTACAAGATGCAAAAGCCCGCTAAAAGTTGTTGAGTATCTATCTTGCGGTAAGCCTATTGTCGCTAGCAATGTCGGTGAAGTACGCAACATGGTTGGAGGTGTTGGCCTACTTGTTAAGCCGGGTAGTGCCAAATCTTTGGCACACGGCATTATGAACATACTAAAAGATGATATTTTTAAGGCAAACCTGAATGGTTGGGGAAGAGAGCGGGTTCGGAGAAAATATAATTGGGAAATTACCTCGGATAATATATTACAAGCTTATGGAAGAGCTTGTCAACTAAATCAAAAATTAAAAAAACGGAGGTGCTAATATGGGTGAAGATCATCGCTTTAAATCTCTTGTGGCAAAGGTTACGTCAATAAGTGAGCATAAAAACGCGCCATCTACAATAGAGATAGAAAAAAAGTTTTTTTTGTTTAAGGTAAAAGATGCTGTTACCATTGATTCACGTTGTACTTTTTATAAAGGTGATAAGGTTCCTAAGACCGTAGATATTGTCGAGTGCGATGACAATATAAAGATAGAATATATTGATCACGAAAATGTAAAAGTAGCGTTTAATATAGTAATATTGTAGCGTATATTTTAAGCAAGACGCGTTTTATCTGACTTTAGTTTAAAAAGGAGGTGAAGCAGAAGTTAGGAACAGCTAAGTATTCGAAGCTAACCGACAAGGAGGCCGTGAGATGGTTAAATTTTATTCAGTTCTTTTAACAGCAGTTCTATTTTTAGGTATATCTACCAGTGCTTATAGCCAAGCAGCAGAGGATGAAGGCGAAATGCAATGGCAGCATATGAATGTAGAGATAATAGACGTATACGATACTACTCCCGTTACTATGGAGATTAGCGCTAAAGAT
>CAZGAS010000034.1:10319-13416 GCA_964523875.1 uncultured Planctomycetia bacterium
TAGTTTTTTAAAGCGCAGGATGGATATCCTCATTCTATTTTTTATTTGGCTTTATTCTTCGATAACGCATTTTATCTGGCTTGCTATTGACAAGTTGCCGCCTTGGGGGGATGGCATCTCCTTTGTGTTAAGGGGCATGGATTTTTTTTATTATCAGAACATGTACGGATGGGGAAGATTTTTAACAGATCTGTTTCATTTTGATTCTTTCTACCCCACCCCTCCCGTAATTGAACTTACCTATCTGTTATATTATAAAATATTCGGTATCTGCTCAAACGCGGAGATGATAACAAACTCCTTATATCTTGCCCTGGGGATAATAGGGGTATATGGTATAGGCAAATATTTATTTAATAAATATACAGGCCTGCTGTCTGCTTTGGTGTTTACTTCCTCACCGGGTGTTTTAGTATACAGCAAGTTGGGTTTTAAAGAGTTTCATGTAATGTGTTTTTTTGCGCTGGCGTTGTATCTTCTGTTAGCGGCTGATAATTTTAAAAGCAAAAAATATTCAATTCTATTTGCCATATCTCTGGCTGTAATGCTTTTGATTAAACCGGAGGGCATAATATTTATTATATTCCCATTATTGCTAAGTTTTACACGGATATTTGCCCGCAAAGATATTTTAAAAAGAAGAAAGGTATTGAATAATTTTACACGTACGATGATTATCACGGCTCTCATTTTTTTTGTATGGTATGGAGTCAATTTTTTTCATTATACGCGTTTTTTATCTGAGCGTGTCGGAAGTGATCTGGGAATAAACAGTATATATTTTTCGTTCAAAGACTTAGGGCTTTATGCTTATCTGCTCTGGAATGAGCTTCTTACTAAATTCCAGATACTCTTTTTTATTATTGTTTCTTTATATGTATGCGCGAGAATATTGTTACCTGCGCACAAGCCTTTGATTTTTAAACGCCTTGCGTTTATCTGGTTTTGTTTTCTTATTCCCTTTTTAATATTTACTTTTCTTTGTGAAAAGGATGCCTCCCATTTATTGTCTTTGCTGGTTTTTGTCAGCCTGGTTATTGCAGGGGGGTGTTTTTTAGTAAAAAATAACACCGTAAGGTACTCGATAATCTTTATAATCGTTTTGCATTGTATAAATACCCAGCTTGTTTCTTTATCCGAACTCGGTTCTGATAGGCAAAAAATACCGTTTTTAATAAAATTAAGCCCTGTAGACAACGTTCTTTATCAGCTTCGGGGTAATATCCATTTTCCATATGGCCGCGAAGGTAGTGTTACAAGAAATACATGGCGTCCGCGTTTTTTGAAGATATTTAAGGCAATCAAAAACGATTACAATTCCAGGGCAGTTAAAGATAAAAACAGTAGCCCGAGAGTCTTATTATTAGCTAATTCCGAGCCTTTCAGATTTTTTCAGGCAGAGTATTATAACAAAAAGGCCGGCATGCCTGTATCCCTGATATTTTTCTGCGTAGAAATGGAGTTCTATAAAGACTCTATTTTTAAGGAAAGGTATGACTATATAATAACGGAAGAGCCGTTGGACCTGCAGTATCCTTATCATGAAGAGGCACGCCAACTTCAGGAGATATACTCTTTTATTAGGAAAAATAGCGATAAATTTTTTAAGAATTATGAAATAGTTACTGAGGTTGAATTGCCGCGAGATACAAAAGCGGTTGTTTATAAGAGGGTAAACTTGAAATACGGACAATGAAAATCCTTTTTCTTTATAATAATTTCTTACCTGAAATCCATTGGAATTGCTTGAAGGCACAGGAAAGAAATATGGGCGCGATACCGCCATTAAACCTGTGCTATGTTGCGGCTATAGCACGAAAATTCGGGCATCATGTTGACCTGATTGATATGCAGGTAGAGCCCTATTCATTCACTGAGCTGGTAGGGCTTATTAAAAAATACAAACCGGATATTTTAGGGTTTACTATAACTACATATCTTTTTCACCCTATGCTTGAATGGATAAGAAAGATAAAAGAAGCGACAGGCACGCCTATTCTTGTTGGAGGGTTTCATATGAGCCTTTATCCTCATGAAACAATGGTCCATACCGAGATAGACTTCGCGATAATAGGTAACCTTGAGGAGACGCTTCGCGATTTTTTGAATGCCTCTAATGACTATAATCTTTATAAAAATATAGAAGGCTTATGTTATAAGCGAAATGGCAGGATATTTGTAAATAAATTTGCGCGGATAAGACATGTTAATCTGAATACGCTGCCGTTTCCGGCGCGCGATCTGTTAAAAAATGATCTGTATGGCAATTTTATATCTAAAGCTAAAAATTTTACTCCCATGTTAACAGGTATAGGCTGCCCGTTTCAATGCAAATATTGCGCTTCTACCTTATCCAAATGCCTGACACGCGCGCCAAAAAATGTTGTAGATGAAATCGAGGAATGCGTTGAGAAATATGGTGTTAAAGAGATAGATTTCTACGACCAAAGTTTTACTATTGATAAGAAAAGAGCGGCAGAGATATGCAGGATGATTATTCAGCGCGGCATTAAAATTATCTGGACAATTCGTACACGCACGGATTTGATTGATGCAGAGCTGCTTAAAATTATGAAAGAAGCTGGACTTAGAAGAATAATGTATGGCATAGAAAGCGGAAGCCAGGAGATATTGGACAGGCTTAATAAAAAAGAGGTACTTGAGGATATGGTCCGTATTGTGGAATTAACCCATGATTACGGGATATCAGTATTTGGTTTTTTTATGTTGGGCTGTCCCGGAGAAAACCACCAAACCTTGTGCCTGACAAAAGAGCTCGCTCTTTCGCTGCCGTTTGATGAGATCCAGGTTACTCGTTTTACCCTTTTCCCCGGAACAGAGTTCTATAAGGAATATCTACAAACAACAGGCGGTGATGATTATTGGGCGCAATATGTTTTAAATAAGAACAATGTTAAGAGGCTGCCCCTTATGGACACCGCTTTTACTCCGCTTGAGATAGAGAGGTATGTTAAAAATATGTATCTTAAGTTTTATTTACGTCCAAAAATTATTATAAGGAAAATAATTGACATCGGTTTTATGCAAATATTCAAAAAGTATATCAGGGCGCTTGTTGACATGGTCCTTAATTAAG
>CAZGAS010000035.1:0-13168 GCA_964523875.1 uncultured Planctomycetia bacterium
AGAGAGATAGGCCTTCCTAAAATATCCGCAATTTCCATTTAATCGCTGCTCATTACCAGAGAGATAGTCCTTAATTTTTGAGATATCCCGACGATATAGCGATTAAATGCGAGCGATTAAATAGTGGGCATTTTAGAGATAAAGAGATAGAAAGGGCGCTTATAATATAGATCGGAGATTGCCACGTCGGCACTTCGTGCCTCCTCGCAATAACGGGTTTTAAAACATCTCCCTAACTCTTTGACGTCACAAGAGATAGTTAAAGCCCAATTACAGAAATGTTATTGGGCTTTAACTCTTATCTCGAATTTGCATTCGAGCTATAAAATTGGCTCCTCGAGCAGGACTCGAACCTGCGACAAATTGGTTACGATCTGACTCACATTTCTGTGAGAGTCGGACTATATCATTACCATATCTATAATAGACTTAGGCAGCGAGTGCATAGTCTCTGAACCTTCCACAGCAACAGTACTGTACCGTCTACTGGGCTCGGCTGCTGATTGCCGTCAGCTTACTCTGTTACGGTTTCCAGCAATTCTCACGCTTTTCTTCTTGTGATTTATCACAAGTGCTGCTAACCTTTGAATGGATCTCGCGATGACAATTCGCGCATACTAGTTGACATTTTTCCAATTCTTCTTTGACTCTTGCCCAACTTCGAGTGTACCCTTTTGCGGATATACCGAAATCTTTTTCTGAAGAATCAGAATGGTGAAACTCAAGAGCCTCTAAACAACGATCATAACCACAGATCATACATCTACCACCTTTATGTCCTATGGCCATATCCCTGATTTTCTTACGGCGCTTTGCTACAGCGTCAATAAGATAATCTCGCCTGTCTAGATATATTCTTGTGTCCTTTTTTGCCAACTCTAACTCCTTGTTAGATCCATCTTCGTGCACAGCCAACTGCTCTACCAACTGAGCTATCGAGGAACGCAAATATGTAAAGAACAAAATTGCTATTTCGGACCTATTTAAGAACAAGAACGGTTCTTGAGCACGGGGTACTTGTGCTTGAGAACCGTTCTTGGCAATTCTTCTACATCTAGCTTAAAGTTCGGCTCTCTTATTGAGATATTCCCACTCAACGTCTATATCCGCCTGAATGCATTTTATTACCTCTTCGTTTCCGGGCTTAAACAGGTGTTTGAACCTGCCCTGGGCCTTGAGCCAATCTGTAATAGGCTTCTTCTCTTTTGGCTTGTAGTTTATCTTGTACTCCCTGCCGTTTGTAATCTCATATAATGGCCAGAAACATGTATCCACCGCTGTCTTTGCGATAGTTATGCCCTGTTCCTGCGGATACCTCCACCCTCTAGGGCAGAGCGCCAATACATTCAAAAACGCGGGGCCTTCTGTTTCAAACGCCTTCTGTGATTTTGTAACAAGGTCATTCCAGTTAGACACTGATGCCTGTGCTACATAAGGTATTCTGTGAGCCGCCACTATGGCTGTCAGGTCCTTTTTTATCTGCGGTTTTCCGAAGCTCTCTTTTCCTGCCGGCGCGGTTGTAGTAGAAGCACCTGTCGGTGTAGCACCTGAGCGCTGTATCCCTGTATTCATATACGCACCGTTATCATAGCATACATATACAAAATTATGGCCTCTTTCCAGTGCCCCAGAAAGTGATTGCAGGCCTATATCGTAGGTACCGCCATCTCCGCCAAAGGCAACAAATTTTATATCCTTCTTTATCTTGCCCTGTTTTTTTAACGATCTATACGCGGTCTCAACACCACTCATAGTAGCGGCGGCATTTTCAAACGCGTTATGTATAAATGGTATATTCCACGCGGTAAAAGGATAGATAGTAGTAGCTACTTCCAAGCATCCTGTAGCGGAACCCGCGACAACAGCACTTTCCCCCGCACCCATTAAAACCTGCCTCACGACAATAGAAGCCCCACAACCCGCGCACAACCTGTGCCCAGGGCTTAAACGCTCCGGTAATTTTGAAAGCTCTTTTATATTAGCCATTATTCTCTTACTCCGATATAATTGATAGTTTTTTCTGCTGTATCCTTGTTAGCTGCCTCAAGGAGCTTTTTATACACATCTTCTATGTCTTTTGGAAAGATATCCCTTCCGCCTAAACCAAAGATGTAATTAAGCATAATGGGCTTGTTTTTAGAATCATACATAGCCGCCCTTATGTCATTAAAAAGTGGCCCGCCACAATTTGAAAAAGACTCGGCCCTATCCAGCACAGCAACTGCTTTTAGCCCTGCAATAGCGTCTATAATAGCTTTAGCAGGAAACGGCCTGAATAAGCGCGGACATATAAGGCCGACCTTAAGGCCTTTTTCCCTTAAATTATCTACTACAACCTTAGTCGTACCTGCTGTTGAGCTCATTACTATGATAGCGGCTTCCGCGTCATCCATCTTATACTTTTCTATAATACTATGGGATCTCCTGAATGCCTTGTTAAACTCATCCATTATCTTAGGAATAGTTGCTATAGCGTTTTTCATTGCCTCTGATTGCTGCCTTTTGTGCTCAAAATAAAAATCCTGAAGATCCAGGGGGCCGTAAGTTACAGGCTTATCCGTATCTAACAGGCTAGGCATATTCGGTTTATATTCTCCTATAAAATCTTTTACGCGTTTGTCATCAAATAGTTCGACACCTTCAACTGAATGACTGGTAATAAACCCGTCCTGACAGACCATCACAGGAAGCTGTATATCCTTGCACTCTGCGATACGAATCGCGAGTATAGTGTTCTCGTAAGCCTCTTGCCCATTCTCCGAGTATAACTGTATCCATCCTGAATCGCGCGCTCCCATAGTATCAGAGTGGTCACAATGAATGTTTATCGGCCCTGAAAGCGCCCTGTTTACAACAGGCATTACTATGGGCAGGCGTGTTGATGCCGCTATATAGACGATCTCCCACATAAGCGCAAGACCATTCGCTGACGTTGCTGTCATTGTTCGCGCTCCGGCAGCTGCTGAGCCTACACACGCACTCATGGCGCTATGCTCAGATTCAACAGGTATAAGCTCTGTCTTTACCTTTCCATCAGCCGCGAACTGTGAAAATGCCATAACAATCTCTGTCTGCGGCGTTATAGGATATGCTGCTACTACATCCGGGTCTATCTGCCTCATGGCCTCTGCTACGGCCTGATCCCCTGTTAATGGTATTGTCTTTGCCATTTGTGATTATTTCTCCATTTTAATACATTTTACAGGGCATATAGAAGCACATATCCCACACCCCTTACAATGATCGTAATCAAAGCCTTCCATCTTCTGATCTTTTACAACTACGCTGGAATCAGGACAATATATCCAGCACTGGAGGCAATTGATACATTTAGTCTTGTCTACAACAGGCTTAAATGTCCTCCAGCTGCCTGTATCATACTTCTTCGCGGAACCTGCCTCATCTATAAGGCCGCCTATTGGTATCTCTTTCCAACCTTTTCCTTCGACTCGCTTCGCTCGCTCAGGACTCCGTTCACTTTGCTCGCTTCGTTTGCTCATCCTATCTTTGTCTCCTCATACGCGCGCTTTATGCCATCAAGATTCGCGTTTGTTTTTTCTTCACCAATCTTCTTAAGAAACTTCTTCTTTATCTGGTCAATAAGGACATCCATAGAAACAATCTCCTTAACCTTAAGCAGGGCCCCTAACATAGGTGCATTAGGCATTGGTATGCCTAATGTCTCTAACGATATCTTAGTAGCGTCAACTGTGGCTACCTTACCATGCTGAAATTTAAGTTTCTCACGAACAATTTTAGGGCCCTGGTCAGAGTTGACCAGAATAATACCGTCTTCTTTTAGACCCTCGGTCACATCTATGGAATCTAGCAAAGTAGGGTCTATTACAACAACAGCCTGAGGATCTGTTACCGGCGAGTGGATAGTTATAGGTTTATCATCAATCCTTGTAAAGCAACGGATAGGAGCACCTGCTCTCTCCGGCCCATATTCAGGAAATGCTTGTATATATTTACCCGCCTCAAGCGCCGCCTCACCGATAAATTGTGACGCAGTCTTTGCCCCTTGGCCTCCACGGCCATGCCAACGTATCTCTATCATCTCTTACCTTCTGTAGCCTAAACTACCGGTTTGCTGCTTGCTTTTAAATCAAGGAGTATACTTATCATCTCTGAAACTGTAAAGAGTATGAAAAAGTAAAACGCGCCCATTACCATAAAAATCAAGCCCGCGGCTCTTGGTGTCGCGGGAATTTCAACGCCTTGGGGTGTAATAGTAGGTGCGCCTCCTCCTGTGATAAGCACTATCGCGCCTGTTACTATACCTAGCCCAAGTACCGCCCAACCCAGCACCTTAAAAATCGTACGTGCTATTTTTAAAAATTTATATTCGTTCATCTCAAACGGCCCTCCTTTTTTCAGGGGTTTATGTAAAAAAACTGTATCCGTATGCCTACAAAAAAATAGACAAGATTTTTATTACTATACTAAAAACTTACACCTGTGTCAAGGCTAAATAGGGGTTCTTCCTTTAAGCGCTTTTGCCAAAGTCGGCTGATCAGCGTATTCCAGGTTTGAACCCATTGGTAATCCATAAGCTATTCGCGTCACTTTAATCTTTTCTTTTTTTAAGAGCCTTGCAAGATACAGGGCAGTTGTTTCTCCTTCAGAATCTGAATCAGTCGCTACTATCACCTCTTCTGCCTTACGCGTCCTCACGCGGGCAAGGAGCTCTTTTACTCTCAGATTTTCCGGGCCTACTCCATCTAGGGGAGATAGTGAACCACCAAGCACATGGTAAAGACCTCTAAAAACTCCTGATTTTTCTATAGATATAATATCCGTTGGTTGTTCAACAACACATATTATATGCTTATCCCTCTGTGGATTGTCGCATATACCGCAGAGATCTTCTTCGCTCAGGTTACCGCATACCTTACAAAATTTAATAGATTCTTTGACCTTTAATATGGAATATGCCAGGGCCTTTGCTTCGCTATGTGGGAGCCTTAATATATGAAAGGCCATTCTTTCAGCGCTTTTTGGGCCCACCCCAGGCATCTTTTTAAGGGCCTGAATCAGCTTAGACATTGATTTAGTATATTTTTCCATTTGTCCTGATGATTTTGTCCGGGGCTTTTATGCCCGCGCGCGGTGTATCCAAACTTCGGTGAATAAAATTCGCCCTCTGTTTTCTTACGAAAACTAGAAATGGGGCCTCATTTTACATGAATTTCATGATGTTGCCGTCAAAGATATCCAGGGCACTCTTTATTATCGGGTCAGAGAGAGCGCTCTTTAAAGAGTTTTGAGATTTCTGACCAGGCTTTTCCGGATTTGCGTTGCCATCGATTGACTGTTTACCATCTTCTGTAATAATAAACTCGACCTTGACCTGGGAGCCGAGCGCCTTGTGAAAACTATTCTCTATGAGGTCCTTGTTCTGCTGTTTCTCGAGGCTCTCTTTATGGAATGTGTTCTTCTTAGAAAATCCAAGTGTGATTACATTGCCCTTAAAATCTATGAGCCGCCCTTCCTCGAGGCATGACGATATATAAATCTTCTCCTGCTTTATCCTTCTAATAACCAGCTGTAATGCTTCTCTTATACGATAAAGCTCCGGCCTGGATTCATCTATAGGAATGGGGTTTATTTCCTGAGAAACAGTACCATCAGGATTGCTATCTGTATTCCTGATGTTTGCCGGGGCAGGGGTAATCTCCGCGACTGTTGTTTTTGATTTTTCAAGGCTGGTTAAACGGCTCATTATCTCACCAAGAGAGACAATGGACTCCTTAGTGCTTAACTTGACAGCAAGGAGCTCCAGGGAGACTTTTGGTATAGCGGATTTACGCATATTATTACTGGCATTCATCATACTATAAAGTATATATAGTATATCTTCACGGGAAAGTGTTTTTACTTGGATAGATATCCTCTCCACCTCATCCTTTGTAAGCTCAAGAAGCGGGGTCAACCCCTTGCCTTCTTTTATAAGCATGGCGTTTCTGAAGTATTCTACAAGGCTTAAAAGGAATTGATTGGGATCAGTACCTTCATCCATTATCTTGCTGATAAATTTGATTGCGGATGATGTATCTTTGTCTATTATATGCTGGGCAAACTGATAAAGCCTGTCCTGCTCAATAAGTCCGAGTATGTTGTTTGTATCCTCTGCTGTAATCTTATTTTTACAGTATGTAGCAAGCTGGTCCATAAGGCTCTCCGCATCCCTCATAGAACCTGCTGACTGTCTTACTATATTAAATAATGCCGCTTCCTCAATACTCACCTTCTCTTTCTTAGCTATATCTTTTAGTTTAGCTGCTATATCATGCGAAGAGAGCCTTCTGAAATTAAAACGTTGGCAACGAGAAAGAATAGTCGGTATGACCTTATAAGCAGCGGTTGTAGCAAATATAAATTTTACATGCGGCGGCGGTTCTTCAAGCGTTTTAAGCAGCGCGTTAAACGCTTCTGTTGTAAGCATGTGGACTTCATCAATTATATATATCTTAAATTGTCCGTGTTGCGGGGAAAATTTTATATTCTCCTTGAGGTTTCTTATCTCGTCTATACCGCGGTTAGAGGCGCCGTCTATCTCGATAATATCCATACTCTTTGAGTCTGTTATCTCTCTACAGGAGGCACACTTATTACAAGGAGAGGGCGTTGGGCCTTTTACGCAATTTAATGCCTTTGCCAGGATACGGGCAGTGGTAGTCTTTCCTATGCCTCTTGGCCCGCAAAAGAGGTACGCATGCGCCACACGATCCCGCTTAATAGCGTTTTTTAATGTAGTAGTAATATGTTCCTGTCCTACTATCTCATCAAATGACTGTGGACGCCATCTTCTAGCTAGTACAATGTATGACATTATTTACCTGTGGGATATTAATGAAAAATTAAAATGGCGGAGGGAGAGAGATTTGAACTCTCGCTAGGGCTATAAACCCTACTACAGGTTTAGCAAACCCGCCCCTTCAGCCAACTTGGGTACCCCTCCGCTTTAAAGAAATAATAAATTTCTACGGCTGACGTTTTTTCTTAAAAAATTCCGATATAATGAAAGAGCTCTCCTGGCATGATATGCCGCGCGTAACTTTAAAGCTATGATTTAAATTCTTAGATTTTAAGATATCACAAACAGAGCCGAATGCTCCTGTCTTTAAGTCATCCGCGCCGTATATAAGCCTCTTAATCCGCGCTAGAACAAGGGCTCCAGCACACATCTGGCAGGGTTCTATTGTAACATAGACCGAAACCCCTTGCAACCATTTACTCCCAATAGCAGAAGCAGCCTGCGTAATAGCTATCATCTCGGCATGCGCTGTAGGGTCCTTAAGCGTCTCAACCTGGTTATGCGCTCGCGCTATTATCCTACCCTTATGAACAATCACACACCCTATTGGTACCTCATTATTCTCAAATGCTCTTTGGGCCTGCTTAAGTGCCTCTGCCATATATATGATATCTTGCATAGGTTTGATCTTGAAGTAAAATGGCGCGCCTGATAGGACTTGAACCTATGACACCTAGTTCCGTAGACTAGTGCTCTAATCCACTGAGCTACAGGCGCGCGTATTTATGACCATTTTGTGTGTGGTATTATAACAATAAAAGATTGGTACGACAAGTTAATTTTCAGAATCCCAACAACCTGCCGCCCTGATATATAATAAACGCGGCCAGCCACGCTAAAAGCGTTGAATAACTTATACTGAATGTCATCCACCCCCATGAACCTGATTCTTTTTTGATAACTGCCGCGGTGCTTAAGCATGGTATATACAATAATACAAATACCATAAGGGCATATGCTATCAAAGGAGTAAACACCCTTCTGCCATCAGGATATTTATCCTCTCTTAACGCGTCGCGCAGGCTGAGAGAAAGCCCATCTTTGTCTTCTTCCACTCCATACAATACCCCCAGAGTGCCTACTACTATCTCTTTCGCGACTACCCCGGAGATAAGGGCAGTGCCTATCTTCCAGTCAAAACCTAATGGCCTGATAACAGGCTCTATAAACCTGCCTATTTTGGCGATATAGCTCTTACCGATATCTCCTTGCGCGTGGAGAGGAAGGGCACTTAATGACCATATCAAAATACATCCGAGTAGTATAACCGTTCCTGCTTTTTTTATGTAAAGCCAACCTCGTTCCCACATATGTGTAAGCAGGCCTCTTAACGTTGGTATACGATAAGGCGGAAGCTCCATTACAAAAGGCGCGCTATCACCGGTAAATATAAACTTTCTTAATAACTTTGCCATAATGACAGCCATAACAAATCCCAGCAGGTACAGCGAAAAGAGCACATTACCTGAATTATGTTTGCTAAAAAAGACACCTATAAGCAGGGTATATATTGGCAATTTAGCGCCACAGCTCATAAATGGGTTTATCAATATAGTAGTGAGCCTGTCTTTTTTAGACGCTATTACCCTTGTTGCCAATATGGCCGGGACATTACATCCAAAACCTAAGAGCATAGGTATAAAACTCCTGCCATGCAGGCCTATCTTATGCATAAATTTATCCACTATAAAAGCAATCCTTGCCATATATCCCGTATCTTCTAATATAGACATAAAAAGAAAGAGCATAAATATGATAGGGACAAAGACAAGCACACTTCCCACGCCGCCTATAACCCCATCAACAAGAAGGCCTTGTATAAAACTGCCTTCCGGTAAGAGCCCTGAAACAAAGGTGCCAATCAGGATCCGGGCCTGCTCAATCCACTCCATGGGTTTTACACTTAAAACAAATATGGCTTTAAACATGAGCCAGATAACACCAAGAAATATAGGTATACCAGCAATCCTATTGACAACAATCCTGTCTATCATATCCGAGGCCTTAAGGTGAGATTCTGCCGTACGCGTAATAACCTCATGTAACATTCCATTTATAAAACCGTAACGTCTGTCCGCGATAATAGTCTCCGGGTCATCCGCGAATATATTCTTTATATGATTACGGCTTAATACTGATTGGCTAAGCAGCTCCTCTGTGTTAATTTTAGATTTTACAAAATCCGCTATATCCTTATCGCCTTCAAGCATCTTGATAGCCAGCCAACGAATCGGGTACCGCTTTGTCAAGGTTTCCCACTCTGCCAGGCCGCTGGAGAGCTTTGATAGTTCATCCTCTATCTCTTTGCCGTAATTTATAGATACCTTTTTAATCTTATCCTTCTGCTCGTAGGTCTCTACGATACTCTTAAGAAGCTGGGAGGTACCTTTATTCTTGGTGCCAACAGTATGTACTATCTTTATCCCAACTAATCTTAGAAACGCGTCTTCATCAATATGCTGTCCCGCTAATTTCGCGATATCGCTCATATTAAAGGCAAGCACAAGCGGCATCCCAAGCTCCATAAGCTGAGTCGCGAGGTAAAGGTTGCGCTCCAGGTTCGATGAATCCACAATATCTACTATAAGGTCCGGTTTCGCGTCTAATATAAAATCACGCGCTACAACCTCATCCAGAGAATATGCCGTAAGGCTATATATGCCAGGCAGGTCTATAACGCGTATTGTATAATCACCATACCGTATAGAGCCTTCCTTCTTTTCTACAGTAACCCCGGGGTAATTGCCAACATGCTGCCTTGTTCCTGTAAGGTTATTAAAAATCGAGGTCTTTCCTGAATTAGGATTACCTGCTAAAGCTATTGTTATATTCTTTTTGATAATCTTCTCCTGGACAATAATCTTATCCGCCATGCCACGGCCTATCGCTATCTTAGTTCCCTTTACAAGGAGTATGACAGGGCCGGTGCGCGCTGATTCCAGCTTGCTTATCTCCTCGCCAGGAACAAGCCCCATCTCTGTCAATTTTCTCTCCAGCCTCTCACCGCCTTCTATTGCTGACAAGATAAGCCCAACCTGCGATTTAGCGTCTGAAAGCCTGATTTTATTCATATATGTTTTTTTATCAAAATATGCGATGCTTCTGTTTTTCTTAATGAAAGATGATAACCTTTTATCTTTATCTGGACAGGGTCACCAAGTGGCGCGTGCCGTATCATCTCTATGGTAGCGCCGGAGACTATTCCCATATCAAGTAATTTTTTGCGTAAATTAACCTTGCCTGAAAGCTTAATGACCTTTGCCTTGTCCCCGGGTAATAAATGCGCTGCTGTCTCTATTTGTTCTTCTGGCATATTCTTTCTAACCCTTACTATTTTAATTATAAATATCTATTTTTTTATTACCTTAAATGAATTGGTTGTACGCAGGCTCTTGCCTGAACGATACTTCTGCCTGATCGACCATGTGTATTCAGCGCCTGCTTTAAAAAGGCCTGCATCAACACTGAACTGATGTTTGTTCTTTCCGACTCTTTTCTTCAACATCAGGTTCGGCCCTAAAGTCTGTAACCCTTCATAAAGCCTGAAATCATAATATTTTCTCTGGTAAACATCTCCTTCATGGGGGCTCCATTTAAATACCAGTTCTTTTTTCCCGGAAAGATCTATAATATCACTATCAGGCGCTATTACCCTGGGTCGCGGTATATTGTCTGAAACGACACTCTCGTTATAGATACTCCCGCTGGCGCAATATGTAGCCGTAAACAATAAAATAGATACTGCTACAACAATTACTCCTATTCTCAACATAATCTTTTCCTCCGGTATCATCAACATTGTTACCCCATAGCAAGAGAGCTGAAATGACCTTGCTTACCGCTCTTTTACCCGCCTTGGCTCTAACACAACCTTCAGAGACTCTTTAGCGTCTGCAACAAGCCTAAAACCTTCCTTTGCCTCTTCTAAAGGCAGAACGTGGGTTATCAGGCTCTTAACATCTATCTTTTTCTTCTTGATTAGGTCAAGGGATTCTTCCAAATCAACAGGTGCCGCTCCATAGGAGGCTGTAATTGTTATCTCATTTCTCCAAAAATCTACGGTCGGAATTATAATATCTTTTTCGGAAATAGCGAAAAAAAGTATTATACCGCTCTTATCTATAAATTTGAATGCCTGCTCTACCGCAGGATACACGCCGGTACATACTATTATCCTGTCTGCTTTAATACCTGATACCCGGCTTGCCTCAATAACCTCGTCTGCGCCAAATTGCCTTGCCATAGCCAACCTATACTTATTTATATCAGTCGCGATAACCTTAGCGCCTTTTAGCTTCGCCAACTGTATATTCAATAACCCGGAAACACCACTGCCTAATATTAAAACAACCTGGTCCTTAACTATATTAACTACTCGCTGTCCTCTGACTACACACGCTAAAGGCTCAATCATCGTGCCTTCCTGATAAGATACATCTTCGGACAGCGGATAGATACCAAAATCAACATTTATCTTTGGCACCCTTATAAATTCGCTATAACCACCAGGGATATAATTGCCGTTATGCAAAGTATCGCATGCTGTATGGTTACCTGCCATGCAGTATTTACACTTATTGCACGGAACATGATGACTTACAAAGACTCTCTGTCCCGCTTTATATCTATCAGACCTGGATTCAACTATGATACCAGCAATCTCATGGCCCAGGATACGAGGTGCTTTTTTAATCCTGTACCACTCCATAACATCTGTCCCGCAGATTCCGCTGGCAAATACCTCTATCAATACCTCGCCAGGGCCGATTTCCGGCACAGGTAACTCCTCTAATCGCAAATCCTTGTTATTATAATATTTTATTACACGCATATCTCTTTATTATTTTTTACATCCTCAAACAGCTCATGGGCCGCTTTAACAGACATATTGTTATGTATAATCCCGTGCAGTGCCCGTGTCATAGCAACAGGATGATTGCCCTGCCATACGTTTCTTCCAAGGTTTATGCCTATAGCGCCTTTTTGCATGCCATCATATACAAACTCTAATACCTCGCGCTCTGTCTTGCATTTGGGCCCGCCTGCTATCACAACCGGCACAGGACAACCCCCTACAACCTTGTCAAAATCCTTTTCGCACCAATAAGTCTTCACTACCCGGGCCCCTAATTCAGCCGCAATACGGCAACTCAAGGCAAGGTAACGCGCCTCGCGCTTTTCCATCTCTTTGCCAACAGCTGTAACAGCCATTACAGGGATACCGTATTCTTCACATTCATTAACAATCTTTGAAAGATTAAGCAAGGTCTGGCGCTCGTAATCACTGCCAACAAAAATTGAAATACCAACAGCAGTGGCATTAAGGCGTATAATCTCCTCTATGGAAGTTGTAATCCCCTCATTAGATAGGTCTTTTCCTACCATGCTGGTGCCTCCTGATACGCGCAGGATGATAGGCTTGCTTGCTACAGCGTCTATGCATGAACGCAACACCCCGCGTGTGACAAAGAGCGCGTCACAATAAGGGATAAGAGGCTCTATGGTATTACCCGGTTTCTCCAGACAGCGGGTAGGCCCCTGGAAATATCCGTGATCTATAGGCAGAAAAAAACAGTGCCCATCAGGCTGAATAAGCTGGCTCAAGCGGTTTTTAATTCCCCAATCCATTTAGACACCTCCTTGGCTCTTTTGATATTGTTATTCGCTTCCAGGTTATACTATTAAAAACTTGGGATTTTCTATGTTTATAACTTTTTTTGATCACATAGTTGTATAGATTATACAACTTTAGGCAGAAAAAACAAATAAAATAATCAAACTATTTTCTCAAAACCGGAATACGCTAATACCACAACCTAGGCCTGAGGGCCTGTTGGCAAACAGGTATTTTATCCGGCATGATATTTAGTTTTGCGCGCATAAAAAAAGCCCGGTAATAATACCGGGCTTTTTTTTCACGCAAGATTTAAAGCTTTACTACATTCACGGCCTGTTCGCCTTTAGGGCCTTGCTCGATATCAAACTCAACCGATTGGCCTTCATCTAAAGACTTATAACCATCACCCTGAATTGCGCTATGATGTACAAATACATCATTACCTGATTCAGGCGTAATAAATCCATAACCTTTGCTGTTATTGAACCACTTTACTGTTCCTTTTGCCATTACTCGTGTACCTCCTTCTTTTCAGATTGTAGCTGTATGGTAGAAAACAAAAAAAACTGCAAGGAGAAGTTGCTTTTACCTTGCAGTCCAAGTCATCTACACCTTTATTCACTACATGCATAATTTACTATAATAATACCTGTTTGTCAAGAAAAAAATGTAAATTTGTCAAGCCAAAATTAAAATGTAACATTCTTAACAAAATTAAAATGTAACATTTG
>CAZGAS010000036.1:0-11819 GCA_964523875.1 uncultured Planctomycetia bacterium
CATTGGTAAAGAGGAAGATAGCCAGGTTTTTAATAAACAGTGCTATAAAAAGATCTGATGTTATTATTTCAGTCTCAGAGAACACAAAAAAAGATATTTTGGAGATATCGCCTTCTGCAAAGGAAAAGATAAAGGTTGTGTATGAGGCGGCAGATCCCGCGTTTAAGGTCCTTAGTGACGGAGACCGGCTCGCTAGGGTAAGGAGTAAATATAACATACCCGAGCATATGATACTCTTTGTAGGCAGTCTTAAAAAGCACAAAAATATAGAAAGATTAGTCGATGCTTATAACAAGGCAAGAAAAATAACGCCCTGTAATTTAGTGATAATCGGAAGATACCATAAGCAGGATGCTAAGATATTGCGCAAGATACGAAGTTCAGGTATAATCTATTTAGGTGAGGTCCCTGCGGAAGATATCGTTGCTATATATAATTTAGCGGATCTCCTGGTGCTTCCGTCTTTATATGAAGGGTTTGGCTTGCCGGTCTTGGAGGCATTCGCCGCTGGCGTGCCTGTCGTTGCATCAAATGCCTCATCATTACCAGAAGTTGTAGGTAACGTGGGGGTGCTGTTTGACCCTTATAATACGGATGATATCTGTGATAAGATATGCAAGATATTGAGCGACAAGGCCCTAAGGCAGCACTTGATTGAAAGAGGGCAGGAAAGAGTAAAAGAATTTTCCTGGGAAAAAACAGCAGAGCAGACATTAGCCGTATATGAGGACATTCTAAATAAAGGTTAAAAGTCCAATGAGGGTAGCGATAATACATGATTGGCTTACAGGGATGAGGGGTGGGGAAAAGTGCTTAGAGGTATTTTGTGAGCTTTTTCCAGAGGCGACAATATTTACATTACTTCATAACAAGGGTTCTGTTTCAGAGATAATAGAATCCATGCCCATAAGGACATCATTTATACAGCGCCTTCCGAAGTCATCTGTCAAATATAGAGATTATCTGCCGCTTTTTCCAAGAGCTGTTAAAGGTTTTGACCTTGCCGGTTTTGATCTCATTCTGAGTTCAAGTCATTGTGTGGCAAAGGGTGTCAATGTGCCTGAAGGGGCCCTTCATATATGCTATTGCTATACGCCAATGCGTTATGCCTGGGTTTTTTACGATCAATATTTTGGTAAGCTAAATATTATTAAGCGCTCTATTATAAGTTATATACTAAAACAATTAAAGAGGTGGGATCTGATGACAAATGAAAATGTTGACTTCTTTGTCGCTATATCGGATAATATACATAATAGAATAGAGACCTGTTATAAAAGAGACTCGGATGTCATATATCCTCCTGTAGATACGGGCAGGTTTCATATTTCAGCGGAGAATGAAGATTTTTATCTTGTAGTTTCAGCTCTAGTGCCTTATAAGCGGGTTGATCTAGCGATAGAGGCCTTTAATAAGAATGGTAAGAAGCTTGTAATAATAGGCACTGGTAATTCCGAAGCGGATTTAAGACAGAAGGCCCTTGGCAATATAGAGTTTTTAGGGTGGCTCGATAATAACGATATAGCGGATTATTATTCGCGTTGTAAAGGGCTCATCTTTCCTGGTGAGGAAGACTTCGGAATAGTTCCTGTCGAGGCGCAATGTTGCGGCAAGCCGGTTATAGCATATGGAAAAGGAGGCGCCTTAGAGACAGTGGCGCCTTTAGATCCACAAAAGACAGGGCAAAACAGCACAGGAGTCTTTTTTAACGAACAGACTTCCGCGGCGCTTATTGAGGCTGTAGATATATTTGAGAAAAATAGCGATAAGTTTGATCCACAAAAGATACGTGCAAATGGCTTAAGATTTGGCAGAGATATTTTTAAGGAAAAAATAGAAAAGTATATAGAGGAAAAGATGGAAGCAAGGACATGAAAAGATGAAAAAGGATATTAAAAAACAAAATACCTTTCTTGGGCAAAGCAGACTCTTTTCTGAAGTGAGGGGTTTAATTTTATTAGCAAGAAAAGCAGTTGTTCAGGCTGTAGATACATTACAGGTTATTACAAACTTTAAAATTGGAAGGTGTATTGTTGAGCATGAACAGCAAGGTACCACTAGAGCTCAATATGGCAAACAGCTTCTTCTTGGCCTATCAAAACATTTAACCAAAGAATTTGGCCGAGGATTTTCACATTCAAATTTGGAATACATGCGTAAGTTTTATTTATTGTATCAAGATCGTTTTTCTAAAATCAGGCAGATGCCATCTATCGAATTGATTGAAAATCAAAAAATCCGGATAATACCTGATAAATCTAAGGATACTCATGTTCACGGAATTTCCCAGATGCCATCTGGGAAATTCAGGAAGTCGGCATTCAGCCTTAGCTGGTCCCAATATATCTTTCTTATTAGCATCAAAGATGGCGATGCGCGTAGCTTTTATGAAATAGAAGCGTCAAATAACGGCTGGACACTACCTGAGCTTACACGGCAGTTTAATTCCAGCCTGTATGAACGTCTTGCATTAAGCCGTAATAAAAAAGAAGTTAAGCAATTATCGCGAAAAGGTCAAATTATTGAAAAACCTGATGATATGCTCAAAAATTCGTACGTTTTAGAATTCTTAGGACTTGATGAAAAACCGGGTTATTCAGAGACCGATTTAGAAACCGCGATTATAGATAAACTTGAACATTTTCTCTTGGAGTTGGGTAAGGGGTTTCTTTTTGAGGCGCGCCAAAAACGATTTACTTTTGATGAGGATCATTTTTTTGTTGATCTGGTTTTTTATAATCGATTGCTTCGATCTTATGTTTTGATTGATCTTAAAATTGGAAAATTAACACACCAGGATTTAGGGCAAATGCAGATGTATGTAAATTATTTTGATCGATATGTGAAAACAAAAGAAGAGAAGTCAACAATAGGAATTATTCTTTGCCGTAAGAAGCGTGAGGCCTTGGTTAAAATTACTCTTTCTAAAGGTGCTAATATTCATGCTAAGGAATATAAACTGTATTTGCCAAGTAAAGTTGAGTTTAAGAAGAAACTTATTGAGTGGACCAATAATTCGGATTGAAGCTCTTTAAACATAATACAATTTTTTTAAGATTTGGCAGAGATATTTTTAAGGACAAAATAGAAAAGTATATTAAGGTAAAGTTAGACGCACGGATGTAAAGCTATGAAAAAAAATATAGAAATTAATAAAGGTCAAATAGTTTTATATAAGAATTACCTTGAAGTGCGATTAAAGGCAGATACCGTTTGGTTGACATCTCACCAAATAGCGGATTTATTTGGTGTAGACCGAACAGGTATTGTGCGCCATATTCATAATGTATATAAAACAAAGGAGTTGCATAAAATTTCAACCTGTGCAAAAAATGCACAGGTTGCCAAAGATGGTAAGATTCGCTCAATGGATTTTTACAATCTCGATATGATTATTTCTATAGGGTATAAAGTTAACTCACCCCGCGCTACACAATTTCGTATTTGGGCAACAGGCGTACTTAAAAAGCATCTCATAGAAGGGTATACGATTAATGAAAAAAGGCTAAAGCTGGCAGAAATTAAGTACAATGAGTTGCAAAAGGCCGTTGCTTTAATTGGTAACATGCTAGAGGTAAAAGATTTGCCAGCAGAAGCCAAGGGGCTTGCTATAGTAATAACAGAATATACAAGAGCCTTGGATATTCTGGATGATTTTGATCATCAGCGCCTCAATAAGCCAAGAGGGCGGAAGCGCCTAAAGTATAAACTTACCTATGATAAAGTAAAGATGATTATAGGTACAATAAAAAGAAAGTTTAATGATTCTGATATTATGGGGCAAGAAAAAGATCAAAGTTTCAAAAGTTCTATAAGTACTATTTACCAGACATTTGGTGGTAGGGATCTATACCCTACCATAGAAGAAAAGGCAGCTCATCTTTTATATTTCATAACTAAAAACCATAGTTTTGTAGATGGCAATAAAAGGATAGCAGCTGCTGTTTTTGTTTGTTTTCTTGATAAAAATGATGCCTTGCATAAGAAAGATGGTAGCTGTGCTATTGATAATAATGCCCTTGTTGCTCTTACCCTTATGATTGCTTCAAGCAAGCCAGCAGAAAAGGACGTAATGATAAAAGTTATTTTGAATATATTAGGTAGAACATGAAAAGAAGAAGTGATTTTATATTTGAATTAGTACGGGTAGTCTGCGACATGTTTATGATAAATTTTGCCTTCCTTTTCTCATATTGGTTAAGGTTTAATACGGGCCTATTTCCCATACCCTTAGGGCGGCCCGATATAAGCGAGTATATGAAACCCCTTCCTATAATTACAATATTGCTAATCTTTATTATGAGGTCATTTAATCTCTATATTTCCAGAAGAAGGCTGGCGATACTGGATGAGTTTTTTATTATTATAAAGGCTATGACAATAGGCCTATTTGTACTTATGGCCGCTACTTTTATATATAGAGAATTTACATATTCACGTATGATGTTATTTGTATGCTGGTTGGATCTTATACTATTTGTGACATGCGCGAGGCTTATTGTTAACAGGTTAAGATTATCTATTAGATCCGCTAACAAAGATTTCTCCAAGCTGATTATTGTCGGTACAGGGAAGACATCAGAGAGCCTTGTTTCTCATATAGAAAATGACCCGCATTGGAACTATAGGATAATAGGGGTTGTATCTGTAGCAGGAGAAGAGGTCTCAGCGGACGTAAAGGCGATACCTGTTTTGGGAGAGCTTGATAGTATCTCAGATGTTTTATCAAAAATAGATGCTGATGAGGTAATACTTACAGCCCATTCTCTTAGCAGGGAAAAGATAGCAGGGCTTATATTTGAATGTGAAAAGAGGCTCATAGGTTTTCATTTAGTCGCGGATACATTGAGCATGATAACCTCTCAGGTTGACATGGAAAATGTCGATGGCATACCGCTTATGGGACTAAAAGAGAGCCCGCTTATTTTTGTGTATAATAGATTTATTAAAAGGTTAATTGATATAATAGGCTCAGGTATAGGTATTTTATTGCTCTCACCCTTATTTATTGTAATCGCAATATCAATAAAACGCTCATCAAAGGGGCCGATATTTTATCTGCAGAAGAGAGTAGGTGAAGACAGGAGACGTTTTGCTATTATAAAATTCAGGACAATGATAGATAAAGCGGAGAAGTTAACAGGTGCTGTATGGGCACAAGAGAATGACCCTCGCAAAACAAAGATAGGCGCTTTTTTAAGGCGCAACAATCTAGATGAGTTGCCACAGCTGATAAACGTGCTGTTAGGGCAGATGAGCCTGGTTGGACCACGTCCTGAGCGGCCGAAATTTGTAGGAAAATTTAAGGAAGATATACCAAGATATATGGCAAGACACAAGATAAGATCAGGTATTACCGGTTGGGCGCAGGTTAATGGTTTAAGGGGTGATACCTCTATTGAGGAGAGAACAAAATACGATCTATATTATATTGAAAACTGGTCTCTTATGCTTGATATTAAGATACTTATTATCTCTGTCTTTCAGACCGTATTTTTAAAATCCGAGCACGCGTATTAGTTCTACGTCTGCCCCGTTGCTCCGAAGGAGCTTTATGGGGTTGTACGTTCTATGCGTTTATCCCGAAAGAATATTATGAATACCATAAAGGTGTGCAATATAATAGATAAGATTATGGCCGTTGCTTTCTACCTTTTAGCCGCGAGTGTAGTATTTTCAAATGCGCTTACTGAGATAGTTGCCATATCTATCATAATACTTATGTGTGTAAAAAAGATTCTTACAAGGAATTATAGTCTGCCGGGGGGTGGTTTAAGTTATATATTGCTTGCCTTTGTTGCATGGAACCTATTGTCATTTTTTAATACGTCATACCTGTATGAGAGCTTTAGGGGGTTTTTAAAGGTTTTTAAATATGCGCTTCTTTTTATGGCTGCTATAGATTATTTTGATTCGCGTTCAAAAATAAAAAGGTATTTGTTGTATTTAATCGGCATTTCATTTATTGTTGCCCTTGATGGTATTGTGCAGTACCTGTTAGGGGTAGATATTATAAGGCATCGAGTAATAGATCCATTGGATTATTTGCATAGGGTTTCCGCTTCGTTTGTTCATTCTAATGATTTTGGCGCTTACCTGGTTGTTGTACTTACTCTTTTTTTAAGCCTGTTCTTTTCAAGCACCCGCAGGTTTAAAGGCAGGATACTTCTTTTACTTGTAACTCCGCCTGTTTTATGGTGTCTTTTAAAGACCCAGTCAAGAGGTGCCTGGTTGAGTTTTATTGTTGCTCTTTTATGTCTTTTTAGTATAAAGAGTAAAAAAATATTTGTAATTATACTGATATTGCTTATAGCGTCACCTTTTATTATGCCAAAAAATATGAGGCAGAGGTTTTCTGATTTCTCAACTATTACTACAGAGGGCACTGCCTGGGAGCGCACAAAACTCTGGCAGGGAGCAGTGCAGATGGTAAAAGAACACCCGATATTAGGATTCGGAACTAATACATACACCAAGAATTTTGCGGAATATAAACCTGTTGATTACACTGATGTAAAATATACGCATAATAGCTACCTTCACATGGCAACAGAGATAGGAGCTGTAGGACTTGGAATTTTTATTGTGTTTTTATTATCGCTTATTATTGGTTCAGTAAGCGTTATAAAGAAATTACAACGTGGAATATACAGAGACCTTTATCTAGGGCTTTTAGCAGGCGTTGTAGGATTTTTATGCCACTGTTTTGTTGATACACACCTTTATTCTGTTACGCTCGCTACATTTTTGTTTCTGTGCCTCGGCCTGATAACTGCCTTTAGAAGGATTGTTTATGAAGAAGCTGCATAACTGTAAAAAGATGCAAAGAATAGTAGTAATCAGGACAGACCGTATAGGTGAGGTCCTGCTATCAACCCCTGTTATAGAGGCGCTTCATAAGCGTTTTAAGGACGCGAAAATCGATTTTGTTACCTCACCATATTCTGCGGATATAGTCTCTGACAGGATAGATATTAATAAGGTTATCTTGTTTGATACTTTTTCAAAAAGGCTGCCTGTATGGAACGCTATCAGTCTTGCCAATAAATTAAGGCCTAAGAGTTTTGACATGGCTGTAATTTTAAATCCACACAAGATTCTGCACCTGGGTTGTTTTTTAGCAGGTATACCTATAAGGGTCGGGTTTAAGAGGAAGTGGCCTTTTCTTCTTACCCATAAGATAGAGGATAATAGAGACGAGGCCAAGATGCATGAGGTTGAATACAACCTGGAGCTTTTAAGGATTATCGATATATACACTGATAAGCTCTACCCCTTTATGCCGGTTTTAAGCAATAGCGGTTCTGAGGTAGATGGCCTGCTTAACAAGGTAGGCATTAAGCCGCATGGCAGAATAGTTGCCATCCATCCAGGAAGCAGTAACAAAAAGAAGCAATGGGGTATTGATAATTTTAAGAAGGTTGTAAAGAGCCTGTCTGAAGAAGGTAAGATGGATGTTGCTATAATAGGTGATAAATCCGAAAAAGAGCTTGGCTCTAAGATATCAGCGGGTATGGGTGAAAATGTACATGACCTTACAGGAATATTTACAATAAAGCAGTTAGCGGCGTTTCTAAAGAAAACAGGTATTCTTATTACTAATGATAATGGCCCGATGCACATAGCCGCGGCTGTTGGCACACGGATAATAGCTCTTTTTAATAAGGATGTAGCCGGCTCTAACCCGGTAAGGTGGGGCCCTTGCGGTGATGGGCATACGATTTTCTATGAAGATTTTGATAAAATCAAACCCGAAGAGATAATTGAGGCAGTAAACACTGTATTACAATGAACGCAAAACGAGATAAGAAAATACTCATCGTAAACCCTTTTGGTATAGGTGATGTGCTATTCAGTACCCCTCTTATAGAGGCTATAAAGTCAGAGTCGCCTGATACTTATATTGGTTATTTATCTAATGTAAGGACCGCGGGGGTTTTTTTATCTCACGAAAAAGTGGATAAGGTCTTTATATTTGAAAAAGATGAGTATCGAGCTTTATGGAATATATCAAAACTCAGGTTTATAAAAAAACTATATGACCTGTTGAGTGATATAAAGAAAGAGGGTTTTGACATTGTCTTTGACCTCTCTATGGCGCGCGAATATGGCCTATTCCTGAAATTAGCGGGTATTAGACAGAGAGTGGGCTATAGCTACAAAGGGCGAGGCCTATTTTTAACTAAAAAGATAGCCCTGGAAAGAGGTTTTTCTGATAAGCATATGGTGGAGTATTACCTCGGCCTGCTTGGCCTTGTTGGGATAGAACAACCAAAATGCCCACGCCTTACGCTATATATTAGCGGCCAGGAGAAGGAGAGAGCGGATAAACTGCTTCTTGACTCAGGCATAGGGGTAGATGATAAGTTTATCTCCATAGCACCCGGTGGTGGTAAAAGCTGGGGCGGGACATCCTTTAGAAAACAATGGCCAAAAGAGTATTTTCTTGAGATTGTAAAAAGTGTCCTTAAGAGAACAGGCCTTAAGATAGTGCTCTTAGGTAACGGCGCTGATAAGCCTATCTGTGATTATATAAAAGAACAAGAAGCTTCCTGCGTAAACCTTTGCGATGAGACAGGCCTTTTAACCCTTGCCGCTATATTCAAAAGGTCAATCCTGCTTATCGCTAATGATGGTGGCCCGCTTCATATCGGCGTAGCGGTTGGAACAAAGACAGCCTCAATATTTGGGCCTGTTGATGAAAAGGTATACGGCCCATATCCTGTAAGCGCTGAAAACAGTGTAATAAAGAATGATCAATTGGAGTGCAGGCCATGTTATAAGAATTTCAAGGTACCGGCCTGTGAAGACCGTAAGTGCCTTGAGGATATATCACCGGAGAGAGTCTTAGGTGATGTAATGAGGATATTGCAAGGATGAAAAAGAGGTTAACTGCGCTTTTAATTGTGAAGAATGAGGAGAAGAGGGTTCGCAATTGCCTCGAGTCTGTAAAGTGGGCTGATGAGATAGTTGTTATCGATGGCTACAGCACTGACAGGACAGTTGATATATGCAAAGAGTATAGCGCGAAGGTGGTAGAACATAAATTTGACGGGAGCTTTGAGACAGATTGTAATTTAGGCATAGATAATTCTACAGGTGACTGGGTGCTTAAGCTTGATGCCGACGAAGTTGTTACAGAAGGTCTCAGGAAAGACGTTGAAGCTGTCCTGGGAAACGATAGGGGGTATTCAGCGTTTAAATTCAAGAGAAAGAATTTCTTTCTGGGCCATTTCATGAGGTATGGCGGCTGGTATCATTATTCGCTGCATTTTTTTAATAAAAATAAGGCGCGTTACAAAGGAGAGGTGCATGAGACCTTGATAGTTGACGGTAGTATAGGCCAGCTTGAGGGGGATTGCGAGCATTATCCCTTTAATTCCCTTTCAGAGTTTATTAAGCGGCATAATAGGTACGCTGATATAGAGGCAAAAAAGATAATGGATTTAAGAGGTGTCCTGGATATAAAGCGTATAATGTATAACCTTAAGATTAAGCCAATAAAAAGATTCTGGAAGTTTTACGTTAAGAAGCAGGGCTTTAGAGAAGGTATATACGGGTTTATTTTTTCAGTGCTTTTTGCGTGGGTACACTTTTTAAACTGGGCAAAATATTGGGAGCTGGTTAAGGATAAGATTGAAGAGTGATATAGCTTTGGCACAATTTTTCACCAGGACGCTCACAAACCCCACCGTGGTTTGTTTCGCTTAGGTGAATAGCCTCGCTCCCCGCTAAAGTAAAAACATGGCGGGACCATGGCCGCTCGGCTCTTCAATACCCTGTTGAAAAATGTACCAAAGCTTTATGTGAATCTTAAAAATAAGGAGCAGGATGAGAGATAAGAGACGAATAGCGTTTTTAGATAGGGATGGTGTTATAAACAAGAACCCGATTTATCTCGATTATGTAAAGGGCCCATCAGAATTTAAATTTTTACCTGGCTCACGCAAGGCCATCAGGATGCTTAATGAGGCCGGGTTTAAGGTTATAATTATATCTAACCAGACAGGTGTAGGCAAGGGGCTATACAGTAAAGAGGACCTAAAGAATACAACCGAGAAGATGCTTAAAGGCCTGGCCAGATCCAACGCGAGATTAGATAAGATATGTTACTGCATACATCATCCTGACGCGGGTTGCGCCTGCCGTAAACCTAAGACAGGCATGTTTAAAAGGGGTGTTGGAAAGGCCCCATTTAATCGTAAGGATTCATTTTTTGTAGGGGATACACAGAGAGATACACTTGCTGGCAAGGCCTTTGGTGTGAAGGCGGTGGCGGTGCTTTCAGGCTACAACAAGCGAAAAGATATTAAAAAGTGGAAGGTGCAGCCTGACTTTATCGCGAAAGACCTTCTTGATTTTACTAAGTGCGTTACATAAAATGGGGACAGCGCCCTATTTTAAGTATTAGAAAGTGAGGATTCTTAAATGAGACCTTTATTAGAGAGATTGAATGATGAGATATTAGTATGCGATGGAGCTATGGGTACTATGCTTATGCGCAAAGGTATGCCAGAAGGTGAATGCCCGGATTACTGGGGCATAAAAAAACATAAGATATTACGTGCAATACATGATGAATATATAGACTCCGGCGCGGATATGATTATAACCAATACATTTGGCGCTAACTGGATTAAGCTTAAAAAGTATAATCTTGAAAAAAAACTCGGGCAGATAAACAGGGTAGCTGTTGAGGTAGCGAAAGAGTGTGCGGATGGAAGAGCATATGTACTTGGTGAGATAGGGCCTACTGGTGAGTACCTAAAACCTATAGGCAGTATTGAGCCGGAAGAGCTGCTTCATGTTTTTATTGATCAGGTCAGGGCCCTTGAGGAGTCAGGGGTAGACGCTATTATCCTGAATACCTTTTCCGATATGGAGGAGCTGAAGACCGCTATAATGGCTGTAAAGGACAATACCAAGTTTCCCCTTATAGCCAGCATGACGTTTCAGAAGCTTGAAACTAAAGGTTTTAGGACAACATCAGGCGTGACTATCCCTCAGTTTGTAAGTGAAGGCTTACTAGCAGGTTGTGATGTTATCGGTACGAATTGCAGTGTTACTGGTTCTGATATGGAGGGGATAGTCTCTGGGATAAGGGCACTTGGTACAGCATTTATAATAGCCCAACCCAACGCGGGCATGCCAAGGCTTGATAACGGAGAGACTGTTTATGATGAATCGCCTGATGTGTTCGCTGAAAATATACCAAAAATAAAAAGTTCAGGCGCTAATATAATAGGTGGCTGTTGTGGAACAACGCCGGAACATATACGGAGGATAAAACAGGCTATTGCGTTATAGGGTTATTGTGTTATGGGGTTATCGATGAAGATAAAAAAGTTTGAGGACATTCAGGCTTGGCAGGAAGCAAGAATTTTAGTAAAAATGGTGTATGATACTATAAATGCAAGTCAGGAATTTAGGAAGGATTTTAAGATGGCATCGCAGATATCGTCTGCTGCTGTATCTGTTATGTCAAATATAGCGGAGGGATTTAGCAGAAGAGGTGTAAAGGAATTTATGAAATTTTTATATATATCAAAAGCATCAGCGTCAGAGGTCCAAAGCATTTTATATGCTGCTATGGATCAAGGTTATCTTAATGATGTGGTATTTAAAAAGATATATGGGCAAGCGGATAAAGTTTCACAAATTGATTCAGGGTTTATAAAATATCTTTCAACCCAATAACCCAATAGCGCTATAACCCAATAACACCATAACTCAATTACGCAATAACTAACTTATGAAGAAGATACTAATAATATACGCTTCTGCCGGAGATGGCCATAAAAAGGCCGCGGAGGCTCTTT
>CAZGAS010000036.1:11919-13087 GCA_964523875.1 uncultured Planctomycetia bacterium
CTAATAATATACGCTTCTGCCGGAGATGGCCATAAAAAGGCCGCGGAGGCTCTTTATAGGCAGTTCCAGGATGTTGCATCTGATGCTGAGGTTGTATTTATTGACTCTTTAAATTATACAACACGTTTTTTCAAGTTTTTCTATAAGCGGATATATATAATTCTGATTAAATATATACCTTGGCTGTGGGGTTGTTTTTACTATATGCTTAATAACAGGTTCTTTTTTTTGGTAGCAAAGCCATTTCGAATCCTTGTAAATAAGGCCAATTCAAAAAAGCTTATAAATTTTCTTATTAAAGAACAGTTTGACATAATTATCTCAACCCATTTTTTCGCGCCGGAGGTCATATCCAGGTTTAAGGAGAGGCATCCGCTCTCCGCGTTCCTGATAAATGTAGTAACAGACTTTAAGGCGCATCTTTACTGGATAGCGAAGCATGTAGACAGATATGTTGTCGCGGCAGAATCGGTTAGGCAGGGGTTTGTTGACCAAGGGGTGGATGTTGAAAAAATAGTTGTTTATGGCATACCTGTTCGCAAGAGATTTAGCATACCTGTCTCAAGAGAAAAAGCGCGTGAAGCGTTAAATCTTCCCCCTGATAAATTTACAATACTTGTAATGGGAGGAGGCCTTGGAGTAGGTCCTATAAAAGAGGTTGTATCTGATCTGCAGAGGCTTGATTTTGTTTGCCAGATCATAGTAGTCTGCGGTCACAACAACTTACTCGTCAGGGACCTTGAGGCTATGGCTAATACCTTCATAAAGAAGACCCATATAAAAGGATTCTGCCATAATATAGATATGCTGATGGCGGCAAGCGAGGTCATGGTGAGTAAGGCGGGCGGGATTACTGTCTCAGAGAGCCTGGCAAGAGGCCTGCCTATAATATGTATTAAGCCGATACCTGGTCAGGAATCGGGAAACGCGGAATTTTTGTCTGATCACAAAGTCGGATTTTGGCTAAAAAATCATCTTGAGATCAACGATACGATTAAGAAACTTTTCTATTCAACGCATGACACAGAAGAGCTTAGAAGTGAGATTTTGAGCCTAGCCAGGCCTGATTCCGCGAAAGAGATAGCTGATTTAGCCATAGGGATGATAAGATGAAGAATGATTCCTTTCAAAAAATAGTCAAAGATATAAAGAGCTTTCTTGAGTTAGA
>CAZGAS010000037.1:0-12816 GCA_964523875.1 uncultured Planctomycetia bacterium
ATAAAGATGGTATGGGATTATGTATAAAGCTTCTACAAAAATATTCTTATATATAACTGTATTAATTTGTCTTTTTTCCATTATATGCCCTGCCTACGCCTCAGAAAATAAACTTAAAAAGGTTTCTTTTATCTCCCAGTGGGTTCCACAGGCCCAGTTTGCCGGTTACTACCTTGCCCACGAGAAAGGCATCTATAAAAAATATGGCCTGGATGTAAAGATTATAAATGGAGGGCCCCATATCTCGCCTTGCGATCTTCTCCGGGATAAAGAAGCGGATTTTATTAATATCGGCCTTAATACCGCTATTGAGGCGCGGGTAAAGGGTTTAAAACTGGTGAATATCGGACAGATTATGCAAAAGTCAGGCTTGATGCTTGTCGCGAAGAGGTCAAGCGGCATAGAAAGCATAGAGGATATAAATAATAAAAAGGTAGGGGTATGGACAGGTATATCCCAGACGCAAGCCCTGAGCTTTATAAAGAAATACGGCCTTAAAGTAGATATAGTGCCCCAGACTTATTCTGTAAACCTGTTTTTGCGTGATGGTGTGGATGTTGCGTCGGCTATGTGGTATAACGAATACCACACGATCCTTAATTCTGGTTATGACGCTGACGAGCTGACCACGTTTTTCTTTAGTGAGCACGACCTCAATTTTCCCGAAGACGGTATTTACACACTGGAAGAGACCTTAAAGAAGAGCCCGGATATTTGTTACGCGTTTGTCAGGGCCTCGATAGAGGGGTGGATATATGCCTTTAGCCATACCGGGCAGGCCTTGGATATTGTGCTACGATACGCGAAAGAGGCCAATATCCCGGCAAACAGGATGCACCAGAAGTGGATGTTGGAGCGGATGAGGGACCTGATCTTGGTTGATAATAGCACTGAGATCTCAGGGGTATTGACGAGTGATGATTATTACCGGGTAGCGGAGGAATTAAAGGACGCTGGTATGATAGATACAATTCCTTTGTTTGATACTTTTTACAAAAAAAGCAATACTGATTATGATAAAAAATAGAGGAATAACCTTTAAGCTGATCTTTTTTATTCTCAGCAGCTGCACGCTTATCTTCGCGGTTGTCTTTGGGTACAATTATTTAGTCTCCCGCCAGATTATTATTCAGAATATTGAGGAAAACGCCAAGAACCTGACTCTTCTTACGGTAAATAAGATAGAGACCATCCTGCGCCCGATAGAAAAAATTCCACAGAGCCTGGCCTTCCTGGCTGAACAGACTCTCTGCGAAAAAGAAGACATACTCAGCGTCCTGCGTTCTTTAGTAGCAAATAACCCTGAGATATATGGCTCAACGATTGCCTTCGAGCCGCATGCCTTCGCGAAAGACTCCCTGTATTTCGCGCCTTATTTTTATAAAAATAAGAACAAGCTAGAGTTTACCTATTTAGGAGGTGAAGCTTACCAGTATTTTTACTGGGACTGGTATCAGATACCTAAAGAACTTGGTATCCCGGTATGGAGCGAACCATACTATGATGAAGGCGGCGGCAATATCATAATGTCAACCTATTCAGTCCCTTTTTACAAGGAGATAGAGGGTAAAAGAAGATTTATGGGGGTCGTAACCGCCGATGTCTCCTTATCCTGGCTCCAGGATATTGTTTCTTCAATTAGAATAGGTGATACTGGTTACGGATTCTTAATCTCCAATAATGGCAGGATAGTTACTCATCCGCGTAAGAACCTTATTATGCATGAGACAATATTCAGCGTGGCCGAGGCCCGGGATGATAGTCAGCTGCGCCAGATAGGCAAGGATATGATAAGTGGAAAATCAGGGTTTATTCCATCTCAGAGCCTTGTCACCGGAAAAAGCTGCTGGATGGCATATAAGCCTATACCTTCCACTGCCTGGTCATTAGGCGTACTCTTTCCGCGCAATGAGTTAATGGCTGACATAACAAGGCTTAATTGGGTCGCGTTTGCCTTGGGGCTGCTGGGGTTTTTAGTTCTCCTGGTAGTTATTGTGTTAATCTCAGGTACGATTACCCGTCCTCTAAGGAGCCTGTTTTTGGCCACTAAAGATATCGCTAAAGGGAACTTGAATTTTAACCTGCCTATTATTAAATCCGGGGATGAGGTGGGAAGGCTCGCTAATTCTTTTGTTTATATGAAGGATGCCTTGAAAGAATATATAAAAGACCTTAAAGAGACTACAGCGGTTAAGGAGCGGATGGAGAGTGAGTTAAAGATAGCCCATGATATCCAGATGAGTATCGTGCCAAAGATATTTCCGCCTTTCCCTGACCAACGGGAATTCGATATCTACGCGCTTTTAGAGCCGGCAAAGGAAGTAGGTGGAGATCTTTATGATTTTTTCTTTCTCGATAAGAAGAGGCTTTGTTTTGTTATTGGTGATGTTTCAGGCAAGGGTGTTCCCGCGGCGCTCTTTATGGCTGTAGTTAAGACCTTGATTAAAACAGTCGCTCACGAGACAGGCAGCCCTGATAAGATCATGGAGAGAGTCAATAAAGAGACCTCCAGTGGCAATGATGCCTGCATGTTTGTTACTGTATTTTGCGGCATACTAAATATAGAGACAGGGGAAGTCTCTTACACTAACGCGGGCCATAATCCACCCTTGATAATCCATGGCAAAGACAGGCTGGATTTTCTTGGGCTCGCAAAAAATACCGCTATAGGTATTAATGAAGACACGGCCTTTAAGAAGGAAGAGGTTGTTTTGCGTCCAGGCGATGCTATCTACATGTATACTGATGGGGTGACTGAGGCGTTTAATAAGAATAGAGAGCTTTTTTCAGAAGAGAGGCTTAAGCGGGAGGTATCGCTTTGCATGAGGAATTCTGCCCGGGAGTTGGCTGAAAAAACCCTTAATGTAATCAGGGATTTTTCTAAAGGTGTGCCGCAGTCAGATGATATCACCATTATGGTTCTTAAATATTTCAGTCAGGATAAAGAAGCGAGCGATGCCTTGGGCAGAAAAACCGTAATCATAAAGAATGATATACATGAGCTTAAAACCTTACGCTCGCTTGTCTCTGATTTTGTCAGAGACAACCATTTATCTAAAACAATTATCAATGATGTAAATCTAGTATTAGAGGAGATTGTTTCTAATATCATTTTTTACGGTTATAAAGACGCGCAAGGGCATAGCATAACTATCAATTTTGACTTAGAGGAAGATGAGTTGATTTTGCGGATAACTGATGATGCGCGGGCCTTTAATCCACTACAAGCACCGGAACCAGATATTAATAAGCCTATTGAAGAGAGGAAGATAGGGGGGTTAGGCATATACCTGACCCGCAAATTTACAGATAATATAGAGTATAAGAGGGTGAACAAAGAGAATGTCCTGACACTTAAAAAGATAATAAAAAAGACTAAAGAGTAGGATTCGAAGTACTCTTCCCTGCAAGACTGATAGTTCCTTTCTTTTTATCAAATTGCGATATTACATAATAATATAGGTTATAAGTTTTATAAGTTTTTTGTTGACAATATAAACAATTTTTGGTAAAATCTTTTATATACTTTTTAAAATGTTAAAATAACATTTAGGTAATACAAACTTTCCGCGTTATTTTTAGATCGCAAAAAACAAGGGGGCACGCCATGGCAAGATGGGTAAATAAACTTATATCAATCTTAATTGTGCTGGCTTTTATATCTACCAGCACAAACCTAAACTATATATCTTCAAATTATATAAGCAATGATAAAGACGCGCTTAGAAGCATGTCCGCGAATAAAGTCGTGGTCAAGGATCTGCAGCAGTCGTTTATTACTTCACCTGCACCAGCAGAAACAGACGTATTTTTAGGTGCGTCTTCTAAGGCATCCTCTGCGGGGCAAGAGATAGAAAAATTAAAGCATGATGCGGTATTTAATTTGAGACAGATGTTTGCAGAAAAAGGTTTTAGCGCGCCTGAGATTGAAAGATTTATACAAAGAGCTCTGAAGGTTCTGGAAAAACCAGAACCAGTTAGTTTAGATGAAGCGCCTTTTACAAAGAGCGGAAATTATAAAGTAGGTTTTGAGCCTACAGTTCCCATCTTGCCTGACATTACTACCAAGACTACAGGACTGACAGCTGTGGTCTTAACAAAAGAGGGATTACGTGGCAAGGCACTAGGATTAGATAAAGGCATCCCTGCTGAGAAGAAACAGATATCTCAGATAAAAGACCAATCTGATGGAAGAGCCAAGGGGGTATTCGAATATGTGGTAGAAGAGGAGAATGCTATCTTAATGGTTACAGTAAGCGAAGGTTTTGGTAGAGATGGCGTTGAAGAGAGTTTCAAGGCGAATGATGTTATTGTGCCAAATGCTCTTTTAGGAGAAACTGTTGGCATACGTGATGCCACGGATAAAGAAAGTTCTTACACATCAACAGATGGAGAAGTCTATGAGATAGCGGATGCCATAATAGATGTTATAGAAGGGACAAACCCGTTTGTAACAAATGTTGATGGCAAAACTCTGAGTGAACTGGGAGATGATGAATCAGGGGGTACTAGTATAATGGTAAAAGGCCCTGGAGTGAGATCTCTTGGTAATTGTCCCGATGTATACGCGGACGGAATATTTACAACTGTACCAGCTGGCATGAAAGAGCTTTTTGTTAAGAATCCTTTAGATCCAGAAGAGACTGCAAAGAATCCCTATGTGATCGAATATTATCTGTTAAGGATTGCTATGGCAAATAACATAACAATAGATGATCTCGAGGTTGTTATGATGGAGAGGAAAAGAGAAGAGGAGCGTCTTGCTGTTTTAAGAGAGATACAAAAAAAGCATAATGGTCTTGTTATTACAACAATAACAGACGGAACAGTTGCTCAGACGCTTGTTGCTACTTTCGGCAGAAAAGAAGGCAAACATAAAGTTTTTATGTCAGTTGGAGGTTCACCAGAGACATTCTTCAATCTTGCAGTTGCAGGTGGTATCTATATGGATACGGCAATAGCAAGTGTAAGGGTATATAGCAAGGGTATTAATAAAATCTCTGATGCAAAAGGTGCTGAAGACGCAGCAGACTTAAATAGAAGATATGCCTTTAGCGCAGAGGAGATAGCCAATATGGAGAGCTTAAGGCCGGATGATGCAGCTGAAATATTAACAGGTCAGAAACTTTTCACGCAGGAAGATGTAAAAGGTGATGTAGTAGGAAGCGTCTCTTTTATTACCAACAATGGTGTTTATAATGTGGAAGGAGTAACCGTATCTCAGGATAAAGGATTTTATACAGAGACTACTCTTCGGTTTGCTCAGGCAGAGAATCGGCCGTATGTATGGTTTGAAAAAAATGATTATGCTGATTTTTGGTATGATAATTCAAGCAGTAAGGTTTTGCCGGAACCGGAAAGTATTAGTACAATTTTAAGCAGTTTAAATTTAGAACTTATGACAGTAACCTCAGGTACGCAGGCACAGCAGGAGCAGAATATAACAAAACAGCTTGTTGAGTTAAAAAATATACTGTTAAAGTATAAGCATGCCAGGCAGGAACTTAATCAGCCGATTGTAAAATCCTCCTCCTCAGGCGGCACCGTATTCGAGACGAGTATGAACAAGCTTGACAATACTATTGATTCACTATTAAGCACAGATCAAAGCGAGTTTACCCTTGAAGCGATGCAAGCCTTTAAGAGCAGGGTTAAATCTCTGGTTAAAGCTCTTAAAGGACTGAACTCAAAAGACATAATCGCAGATGATATCTTAGCTAGGCAGGATAGTCTAAAGAGGGCAGAGCAGATCTTAGGCGTAATGCAGATGCCTCTCGATTTAGCAGGCTTGATAGCAGAAGATGCAGCAATCAAAGGTGTTATGACCAAGGTTTCACAGTCTAAGATAGGTGGTATAGTGATAGATGATAACGCGATGGACATAGGCTGGGAACAGAAAAGAGTACTATTGTCATTATATGGCAAGGCTAGCCCTGTCCGTGCGAAACTTGAGGAAAAGCTCAAGGTCAAGATAATATTACATAGCCAGTACGCAGAAGCAGATAAGATGGCTAATATGATAGCTATTTCTAACAGAGAGCTCTTAGGTCCCCTAAAAAGTATAATGAGAATAGAGATAGATATGAAAAACCATTCTGACAATATCATACTTATAGGCCCTAATCTTGTTCTTGCTCAACAGTTGCTACTTTATAATGTCGATAGAACAAATGAGACTATGTTAGGGGTATCAAAGATATATCAGATGATAGCCAAGCGGCCTTTGCCGATTGCTACAATGCAGTTCTTTATAAGAACAGGGGTATTTAAATTGGAGCTACCACCTGCGGTACCTGTTGATAAGAATTACTATGCTGAGTTTGAAAGGATAAGCGCTTATACATTAGTAGCAGCGTAACCTCGTTCACATAACAAAAAAAACAGCTTAAAAGGGGACGGCCCTAAATAGGACCGTTCCCTTTTTTTGCTTTAGGAGTTATCAGTTTGTGGTATAATAAATAAAACACTTATGTAAAGTCTATTAAATAACCTATTATTGGCAGTACACGTGAAAAAGATATTTGAATTACTGATTATTATAGTATTATTAATAGTCCTAGTATTTATAGGCAAGAATAAATTAGCAACATTCTATTCAAACCAAGGCTATGATTATTATGAAAGCGCCTCGTATGATAAGGCTATAGAGTATTTCAAAAGCTCGCTTAAACTTGATCCCTTAGTCAGCACAGTTCATTATAACCTGGCAAAGGCCTATGAGTCCGCCGGCTTAACAGGCAAGGCCGAGTATGAATATAGAAAGGCAATACAGCTTGACGCTTCTTTCACCCGAGGATACGAGGCATTAGCGAATATATATTTCGAGCAAAAATCATACAAAAAGGCGATAGCTGTATTAAAGGAAGCAGAGGCCAGCGCCTCCGGCCCACAGGAGATGAGACAGCTAATAAGCCATGTCTCCTCTGAATATACGGCCCATCTTATTAACACCGCGATGGACGCGTTTTCAAAAGGAGATAAGCCAAAGGCATACGCGTTACTCAACAAGGCGCTTAAGGCCAATCCCACCTTCCCATTTCTATACCACACGCTTGGATATTTTTACTACGTCGATGAGAAGTATGACAAGGCAGTAGAAAAATTGAATAAGGCTATACAGATAGATAACACCTTTTTCCCCGCGCATCAGCTGCTAGGTGATATATATTTTGAGGAGAGGTCTTTTAATAAAGCTGTTAAGGTATATGAGATGGCAGCATCAATAAACCGTAATGACGCGACTCTTCTGAATAATTTAGGCCTCGCCTTTATGAACCTTGAAAACTACCAGGAGGCCATAAACATTTTGGAAGAGGCTGTGAGCCTGGACCCGCAAAATACAAATTTCCGCTACAGCCTCGCCAGTGTATATAGGGATGCCGGCAGGCTAAAAGAGAGTGGGGCGGAATATATTAAGATAATTAATAAACAGTTTGATTACCCTAACGCGCATAATGATTTAGCTGATGTCTATGTACAGGAGAGCCGCGAAGATGAAGCTATCCGGGAGTACACAGCGGAACTGGATTCCTGCCTTGTTAAACTACAGGCAAATCCTAATGACCCGCTTTTATTAAATAGCGCGGCCCGTGCTTATAACGGCATCGGAGAATATGATAAGGCAAAGATATCCGTAAAGAAGGCGCTTGCTATCAAGCCGGATTACAGGCAGGCCTATTTAACGCTGGCAAATATACAAAACAATCTTTGTGCTTTTGAGGATTCCATGTTAGCACTGAAGCAGGCTAAGGCCTTATCGCCCCAAAGACTCTATTTTATCGAGAAAGCTATTAATAACGTAAGAGGGCTAAAATTCTTCCCAAATACAGTGGTATACCTAAAAAATAAGCGTCGGTTTGAGGGAATAGTAAAAAGGGAGACAAAAGACGCCATTATCTTGGAAATAGATATAGGCAGCAGTGTCGGTACAGTGACATTACCTAGGGATGATATTGAACGCATAGCCAGCATGGAAGAATGAAGATAAAAATTCTCTTTATAATTACTCACTTAGAATTAGGCGGCGCGCAAAAACAACTGCTCTCTCTTATAGAGAATCTGGACAAGGACAAGTATTCCCTGTTTTTATGCGCAGGGAAAAGTGGCCATCTTAGCAAGAAATTTGTGAGCATTCCTTTTTTAAAGGTTTATTTTATACCGGAACTGGTGCGTAACATAAGCCCTCTTAATGATATCATCGCCTTTATAAAGATTCATAGCTTGATTAGGAAGAATAGATTTGACATAGTTCATACCCATTCGCCAAAGGCATCTACCTTAGGAAGGTGGGCAGCGTATTTAGCTGGGGCGAGAAATATTGTTTACACTGTGCATGGCTGGCCTTTTCATAGCTTTTTGAACCTGTTTTCTTATAACCTCTATCTGTTTTTAGAGAGGCTTACAGCGCTTGTGACAAAAAAGATAATTGTAGTATCATCAGCGGATTTGCGCGCGGGCGTTAAAAAGAGAGTGTCTTCAAGGGGTAAATTTGTTATAATACATTATGGGATAGATACCCAATGGGCAGATAAAGTTTTTCTCAAAAGAAAGAGTAGCCCGCCTTATGAAAATCTGATTATCAACATCTCTTGCTTAAAGCCCCAAAAGGGTCTAAGCTATTTTCTGGATGCGGCAAAAGCAATACTGCGCGAAAGAGAAGATGCGCGTTTTTGTATTATAGGTGACGGGCCTTTGCGTGAAGAGGTCAAGCAAGAGGTAGAAAAGTATAATCTGGAAAAATACGTTGTTTTAGAGGGGTGGAAGGATGATATTGCGATTTTTCTAGCGCGCGCTTCTATTCTGGCCCTTACCTCTCTCTGGGAAGGTTTACCACTCGCGGTTATTGAGGCCGTGGCCGCGGGCGTACCGGTTGTTGCTACAGATACAGGCGGCCTTTTAGATATTGTAAAAAATGGTGATAACGGTGTTATTGCCAAATGCAAAGATACGCAATCTATGGCAGGAAGCATTCTGGCTATAATGGATAATTATAAGAATTGGCACGAGAAGGTTATAATCGCGCGGGAAAGGTTGGATTTAAGATATTGGTCAGATCAAGAGATGGCAAGATTGACTGAAAAAGCTTACCAGGAAACTTTGGCCTTATGAAAATTTATTTAGTTGTTTTTTTAGTCGCGTTACTTTCAGGATACATTTTACTAAATATATTAAAGAGATTTTCTCTTAAAGTCTCTGTTTTTAAGCATGAGGGGGATGTATCTTTTCTTGGCGGTACCGGCTTGTTGCTCTCGTTTATCCTGGGATGTTTACCGCTGCTCTTTTATAGAAATATACAGATACGGCCTGAAATAACGCATATCTTAATCTTTGCCCTGGTTATTTTTCTTATAGGCCTCTTTGATGACCTTAAGGAATTCTCACTTTTAAAAAAAGTATTTCTCCAGATTGCTATAATAGCGCTCTTTCTTGTTTGGGGAAAGCCTATACAGATATATTGCTTGCCCTTATGGGGGAATTATCTCATATCCTTTTTATGGATAATAGGGGTTATGAATGTCTTTAATCTCTTAGATATTGGGGACGGATTTTGCGCTGGGGTATCACTTATAGCGGCCCTGGCTTTTTTTACGGCACTATTTATTGGTTCTAATATTATTACAGCCGGGTTATTCGCGGCGCTTTGCGGGGCATTATTATCTTTTCTAATCTTCAACTTTCCGCCTGCTAAGATTATGCTGGGTAATTCAGGCAGCCATTTTTTAGGTTTCTTGTTCGCAATCTTAAGCATGCATGGCGATTACGCGACTTTAAATAACCCGCTCTCAATCCTTGTTCCGCTGGTTATATTAGCCTTTCCTATGATAGATACTCTCTACCTTATTATAGCGCGGTTTAAAAAGGGAATATTTCCATTGGAAAAAAGTGACGACCATATATTTTTGAAGCTGCTCTCTATGGGGAAAGGGATAAGGCCTGCCTTAATTGAGGTTTATCTCGTCACTCTTTTGTGGGGAATAAGCGGCATTTTTCTTATATTCGGGCTGAATATACTCTTTTTAATAGCTGTTATATCAGCGGTGTTTTTCTCCGCGCGCCTAATCCTCATTGTCAATAAAGGGGAGAGCTACCTTTATTGGGGGCGTCGATAGATGGCCAGTAAAGAGACGCTTATTTTAGGGGCAGGTTTATCCGGGTTATCAACGGCGTATTTTTTAAGGCAGAAAGGCATCGAGGCTAAGGTCTTTGAAAAAGGGGCAATACCAGGCGGCTTGTGCCGCTCAATAAAAAAGCAAGGCTTTACTTTTGATTTCAGCGGGCATCTTCTGCATTTCAGGGATAAGAACGCGTTATCATTAGTAAAGAAGGTTCTAAAAGGCAATCTGGCAAGGTATAAAAGAGATTCGTATGTCTACCTATTGGATAAATTCATACCATACCCCTTTCAGGTCAATTTCGATTATCTGCCAAAAGAGATTGCTAGGCAGTGTTTATCAGGGTTTCTCAGTGCAAGAAAGAAACATGCCTTAAAGAGTGATAACTTTTTGCAGTGGATCCATAATAAATTTGGCAAAGGTATAGCTGATTTTTTTATGATCCCTTATAATACTAAATTATGGAAAATGCCATTAGACAAATTAGAATACAGGTGGGCGGAAAGATTTGTTATTACACCGACCCTCAGGCAGGTAAAAGAACCTTCTAAAAAAAAGAGAAACGAGCACTTGGGATATAATGATTTTTTCTGGTATCTAAAAAAAGGAGGCATAGAAGAGCTGGTTAAAGGTTTTTCCAGCCAAACAAAAAATATTTATCTGGATAGCCAAGCGAGAAAGGTAGATATAAGAAAGAAAACAGTAACTTTTCAAGACGGAAGAGAAGAAAAATTTGATAAACTGATATCTACTATTCCCTTGCCAGAACTCGGTAAGATAATAACATCATTGCCCAGTGATATAAAACAAAGCTTTAAACAGTTGAAATGGGTATCTATATATAATATTAACTTAGGTGTGAAGGCGCAAAACAACCCACCTAGGCATTGGATATATTTCGCACAGAGGAATATTCCGTTTTTCAGGGTAGGTTTTTTTCATAATTTCTCTTCTTGCCTCGCGCCCGCGGACAGGGGCTCTATTTACGCAGATGTATCTTATTCAAAAGATAGGCCAATACGCAAGCAGGAGATTTATTCTAAAGTTGTAAAACACCTGCTCTCTACGGGTATTATAAGAAGTGGCAGCGAGATATGCTGTGAACATGCAAATGATATAAAATACGGTTATCCTGTTTATGATAAGAATTACGCCTTAGCACGCGGTAAAATCCTGAATTTTTTATCAAGTAATAATATTACCTCCCGCGGCAGGTATGGCAGCTGGTGTTATTTATCTATGGAAGATGTTATCCTTGAGGCGGCACAGGGGGTAAGCGGCATATGATAAGTATTAAGCAGAGAGCAATAAGGCTTTTTCAGGCAAGGTCTATTTGTAAGGGCCTGGTTATAAAGAAATTTAAGACGAGATACTCAGGATCGATATTCGGACCATGGTGGGCGGTCGCTACGCCACTAATCCTCGCTTTTAGCATTAATATAATCTTTACTCATATTTTCACAGTAGATGTTCCAAACTTTACTTTGTTTGTTCTCTCCGGTATTATACCATGGTTATTTTTTGCAAATACAGTAAATGATGTAACCAATTCTTTCGCGGCAGATGCGGCAATTTTGCAGCAAGGTATATTTCCAAGGGAATTTATCCCGGTTGCCTGCGTCGGCGCGAATTTTTTGAGCTTTTTAATAAGTCTTATTTTTCTTCTGCCATTCTTTCTGTTTTCAAAACCGCAGATTGTTAAGGTTTTGCCTTTTTTGATAGTAGTTTTTATCCTTCACCTGATTTTTCTTATCGGTCTGGGCCTTTTCTTTTCTACACTTAATGTTTTTTCCAGTGATTTGACACATTTCTTATCGGTTGGTTTGATGCTATGGTTTTGGATTACTCCTGTATTTTATTCTTTAAAGATGCTGGCATTTCCTTACCGATGGATTTGCCTGCTTAATCCCCTAACCTACTACACTACATTATATAGGCAGGTGCTCTATGATGGCGTTATTCCCTCTTTTAGCATTGTTTACGCGTCTTGCTTAATTTCAGTGGGAGTTTTCGCCGGGGGATATGAATTTTTTATAAAAAGAGAATCGGAATTATTTAAAAAGCTATGAGACTAATTAATTTTAATAATGTCTGGGAGAAATACAGGGTAAAGTTTATTCGGCAAAAAGATATCCGCTGGGAAGAAGTCTGGGCATTGCGGGGCATTAGTTTTGAAGCGGAGAAAGGTGACGTAATAGGTATTATTGGTAAGAATGGCGCGGGGAAGACAACATTATTAAGACTAATAGCCGGAATGCTTGTTCCTGACAAAGGAGAGGTCGAGATCAAGGGGAGAGTATCGGCCCTAATGGTGTTGGGAGCGGGTTTCAACCCAGAATTTACAGGAATAGAGAATATAAAATTAAACGCTGCTATTTATGGCCTGCCCACTTCTGAGTTAGAGCAGACAATCAGCAATATAGTTGAATTTGCGGGCTTAGACAAGTTTATTGACGCGCCTATAAAATATTATTCTCAAGGTATGTATATGCGCCTAGCGTTTGCATTGGCAATCTTTACTCGGCCCGATATATTGCTGATAGATGATATTTTATCAGTAGGAGACGAAGATGCCCAGCAAAAGTGTGTAAAGAAGGTCTTTAGTTTAAAGCGGGAGGGGAAAACTATCATCCTGGTAAGCCATGATATGGGGATGGTGAGTAAATTATGCAATAAGTTAATTTTTTTGGACAAAGGCAAAATT
>CAZGAS010000038.1:0-12290 GCA_964523875.1 uncultured Planctomycetia bacterium
ACCCTTTATCCTTTTTAGCCCTTAAGTTACAAAGATAAGACTTGACCCCTTTATCTTATAGGTTTTCTACCTTTGCCTGAAGCTCTTTTATTTGTGCCTGCTGTTCCTTGATAGCTTCAAGAAGCACTGCTGTAAAATTATCATATCTAATATATTTAATCCCCTCGTTATTTTCCATTACTAATTCAGGGAACTCTTTTTCTAATTCCTGGGCTATAAGACCTATCTGCAAACCATCTTCTTTATCCCGAGTGCTATCTTTCCAATTAAAGTGCACACCGCGTAATCGCATAATTTGATCTGAAACCGGTTCTAAATTATATATATTCGTTTTCAGTCTCTCATCCGATGTAATCAAGTTTCCGGTGGTAAAACTGTTTGCTGAACAATAGAAGGTTCCGTTTACATATAACTTGTATGCCCCTGGCGCCGCCGTCCCGATGCCGACACTACCCTCTATAAGCAGATCAATAGGATCAGCAGGTATAGCGTATGTAGGGCCTACAACCATTTTATTCGCGGTCAACTCATCATAATCCCCATAAGGCGCGGGATAAAAAGTACTTAAGGTAATCTTCTCTTCTGCGAAGACTGTCCCTGCGTAGATAAAAGTTGTCATTGTTACCAACAAAATTATAATAAACTTCATCAACCATCTCCCCATTTTTTCATTTCGTGATTTATGTAATTATACCATTTTTCCCTTTACCCTTATCCTTTTTATAGCCCTTAAGTTACAAAGATAAGACTTGACCCCTTTATCAAAGATTGACCCCTTTATCTGATGACCCCTTTATCTGACCCCTTTATCCGAGTAAAGAAAGACTTTATCATTGGGATAGACTTTTAAGGGAAGTTTTATGCCAACGCGCATGCCTTTTTGAGCGGATTGAATCGGGTTGTGCTCAGACTGGATCTCTTCTACCACACAACGGGTTGCTGGTATCCTCTTTCCTGTTATCAGAATGCTGTCACCGATATTAAGAGGCCCTTTTCTGATGAGTATCTCCGCGACACTTATCTTGTTGTAAAATTTTTGTACCTCTCCGATGTAGGTTTTTTCGTAATTTTTTTCTACCTTGCCACCAAGCGTGTCGGGGGTGCCCAGGTAAAAACCGTTTTCAAAGCCCCTGTTGTATGAATTGCCAAGGCGTTTAATGAGCGCGTTCTTAAGCCCGGTATTCAGGCGTTTGTTATAATACGCGTCTATTGCCTCGCGATAACATAGGCAGGCCTCGCTTACATATTCAGGCGGGCGGTTTCTGCCTTCTATCTTGAATGCCTTGATGCCGGTTTCTATCATCTTATCAAGAAAACCTATTGTGCACAGGTCCTTGGGGCTTAAGATATAATCACTGCCAAGCCTGTATCGAGTCTCTTTTTCAACATCCTCTATATTAAAGACCCTTCTGCATGGCTGTAGGCACTCTCCCCTGTTTGCTGATTTACCAAATGCCTGGTGAGAAAGAAAGCACCTTCCTGATATGCTTACACACATCGCGCCGTGGACAAAGCACTCTATATCGCATTTGAGCCGGTGTGCCTTAGCCTGCTCAGCGACTCTCTTAATATCCGCGAGGCTGCACTCTCTTGCCATGACAATTCTTTTTGCCCCGGATTTAGCGTAGTATTTAAATGCCTCAAAATTGGAGACACTTGCCTGTGTTGAGATATGGATATTTAGCCTAAGCTTCCTGGCTATTGAAAAGGCCGCCATGTCCCAGAGTATTACCCCGTCCACCTTTGCCTTGGCAGCTGCCTTTAGTATAGTGGTGACTCTCTTTATCTCACTGTTATATATGATAACATTTAACGCGAGGTAGCCCTTTTTCTTGTTGTCATGGAGAAATTTGATTATCTTCTTTATCTCAAGGATATCGAAGTTTTCAGCGCCCTGGCGCATATTAAGTCCCTTTACACCAAAATAGACGCTATCCGCGCCGGAGTCTATGGCGCTTCTAAGCGCGCACCAACCTCCTGCCGGCGCAGTCAGTTCAGGGGCACCCCTAAGTACGCTCTTATCTTGTTTTTTTGTTTTTTTATTCTGCATGTTTTAAAAACTCACAAATTCTTGCGTTTTTCGTGCTCAAGGGTGCCCCCTTTAGGAGAGTCCCCTAATAAAAAACCGCAAGCTTTAGGATGCTATTAAAGCTTGCGGTCTATTTTGCTATGCATTATATTGAAAGGTTATTTTTTTTGCGCGCTCTTTAAGTATTCAAAGTATTCACTATCAGCGCTTAAGATCATTATCGTATCTTTATCAACTGTATCTTTGTATGTATCCAGGGTCTTTACGAAACCGTAAAACTCTGGATCCTGATTATACGCTTTGGCATATATATTTGTGGCCTCCGCGTCAGCATTACCTTTTTTCTCTTCTGCTACCTTGTAAGCCTCTGATGTTATCTGCTTAAGCTCTTTTATTGTCTGGCCCTCTATCTCCGCTTTCTTTCCCTGTCCTTCTGAGCGATACTTTTCAGCAGCACGTTTTCTTTCGGATATCATCCTCTCAAAGACCTTCTGCTGAACCTCGGAGACGTAGTTTATCCTCTTTATGCGGACATCTATTAGCTCTATACCGTATTGCGGCACGATCCTGGATGCCTCTACTAAAATGCCGCGTGTTAATGCCTCACGGCCTATCTGTATCGTATCAAGCTTTTCGTCTATCGATACCGCGTCAGGATCATTAACCATATCCGCATTCTCGTCAACCAGGCGATTGGTATCTCTTACTACCTCAACAAGTTTGTGTCCTGTGATATAATCTCGTGTAGCGGAATCTACGACATCATCAAGCCTGGCATGCGCGCCAGCCTCGTTTGTAACGGATTGCAAAAACTTTAAAGGATCCTTTATTCTCCAACGCGCGGTTGTATCTACCCAGATATATCTCTTGTCTTTTGTAGGAACCTGATTAGGATCACCATCCCATTGGAGTATTCTCTTGTCAAAATAGTTTGCCTGCTGTATAAAAGGTACCTTAAGATGCAATCCTGACTTAGTAATAGGCCTGCCTATGGGCTCACCAAACTGGGTTATTACTACCTGCTGTGTCTGGTCTATAGTATATAGCGCACCGCTGCCAAAGAGCAGTATTCCCAGGATTACGATTGCCGCGGCTGTATATATGAGCTTGTTCATGAGTTATCCTTGCTTTCTCCCAACCTTAACAGGGGTAATATGCCCTGCTGACTGGGGTCTATTATATATTTCTTGCCTGCCTTGGGTATCACCTCATGCATGGTCTCGAGATAAAGGCGTTTCCTGGTAACATCCTGCGCGCTATTGTATGCCCGCCAGATAGCATTGAATTTCGCCGCGTCACCCTTTGCCTCATTGATCCTGTTTAAGGCATAGCCTTCAGCCTCTTTTATGGTCTTTTCAGCATTGCCGCGCGCTGCTGGTATCGCCTTGTTGTATGCCTCCCATGCCTGGTTTATAACCTTTTCTTTTTCCTGCTTTGCCTCATTTACCTCGTTAAAGGACGGCTTAACAGGGTCTGGCGGGTTCACATCCTGAAGTTTTACCGTGACTATCTGGATACCGCTGTCATAACTGTCAAGTATATTCTGAAGCTGTTTCTGGACCTCTATATTTAATTCGACCCTGCGTGTAGTAAGAACCTCGCTTACAGAGTTATCACCAACAACCTGCCTCATTACAGCCTCGGATATATTACGTATCGTATCTCTAGGATTTCTTATATTGAATAAGAGCTTAACAGGGTCCTTGACCTTGAACTGGATAATCCATTCAACTATGATAGCGTTCAAATCACCTGTAAGCATAAGGGATTCATCGAAGTATTGTTTTTGCGAATAGCGGCTAACAATCCCGGACTTTAGGGTTCTGAACCCAAACTCTTCTTTGAATATGTATTTAACCTTGACCTTATCAACCTTTTCCACGCCAAAGGGAATCTTTATATGAAGCCCTGGGTTAGTGGTGCGTGTGTACTTTCCGAAGCGCCTTATAACACCTACCTCGTCAGGGCCTACTGAATATAGGCCGGAAGCGATAAAGATTATAACCAGTAACGCGACTATTGCCAGTGGCAGGTATTTTATTAGTTCCGGAAGTTTCTTCTTCCCCGCGTTGATAATATCTTCAGGGTTTATCGGGTTCTTAAATGGTGTGTTTTCAAAATCCATTATTATTCCTTATTGTTCTTGAGTGAGACTTGATACTACTATAAATAGGTTAGGGTGTCAAGCTATTAATATGAACTATATTTTTAAGGGGCCTCTTTGGGACGTGAAGAACCCCTTTTTTATCAAGATAATATTTTACCGAGTTAGTGAACTTCGCCGCCTTGGCAACCATCTTTGGATAACCTAAAGCGATTACTGAATCTATTCCCAGGTGTTTTGGTATAGAAAACGCTTTCTTAACGCCGGCCTTGTTTATCGCGCCAAGCCAGCAACTGGCAATGGAGTTAGATTGGGCGAAGAGCATGATATTTTCAGCAGCCGCGCCTACATCGCGCAGGTCAGGGCTGAAGGAATATCTTATCGCGTCCTCGTCTCTCTTGACAACCGAGTGCGAGACCTTATTCTTGCTGATTAATATAATGATATAAGCTACGGGCTCGCAGCCAGGCTCAGGAGTGCCCTGGGGGAAGATATAACCAGCCCATTTCAGGTGCTTGAAGACCTCGCTACAAAGGGCCTTTTCAGTAATAATAAGATATTCTAAAGGCTGCATATTCGCCGCTGATGGCGCTAACCGCGCGCAATTTACCATACGCCTCAAAAGCTTGATATTAATCTTTCGTGCCTGAAAACTTCTTATCGATCTTCTATTTAATATTGCCTTGTATGTATTCATAATGATTGCCTTGGCCTACTATAACGCTTGCTGAAACAATCGCGCATAAATGTCTTTACTGTCTTTTTATTTATCAAGGGTATGCTCTCATCTTCAGTCATGCCTTTTTTTGTAACGTCAATCTTTAGTTTCTCTTTCCAGAGGACCTTATTCTTTTCGGTATCTGTAACAGTAAATATTACCTCCTGGAACGCGTAACTCTCGGATGTTAGCACGTCATAAGCCACAGTGTATATGCCCATTATCAGGTCTATAGGGTCATTCTCTGTCCAGAAGAAGGTTACAAGGTCGCAGTCAATTATTATATCAGAGGCCTCACTTGTCTCAACTACCTTAAATTTGATACTCTTTCTATTATTAAGGGTGTCCTTGAGCTTTTGTGTAAGGCATTTCGCGTCTGCCTTAGCGCTGCCCGAGACATTCTCTATAGGTGGGATATATACCCTGGTCTCTGTTTTTTTTCTGAAAAGGTTATAGAGGTTTCCGTCTTTTCGACAGAGGCCCTGGGCAGGTGCCATATGTATTAATATGATAACAATAAGTAATGTATATATTATTTTTTTCATGAAATAATCTTGTATAGGGTATTAAAATGTCCCTATTGTAATAATGAAAGTGAGTAATTTAACATATTATACCATTAGTACAGGGATATATCAATGATTATGTATAATGAGGATAGCCGCGCCTATCCCAGCCTGCACCCCTGCCCATATCCTGAATAGAGACGCTGGCTTATCTTTTAATAGCTCTATGATGCTATTGGCTGCCTTTGATTTTAGCATGAACAACCCCTTAAGGAGCGCTACAAGGGCGATTACCAGAACTACCTTCGCGATAATGCCGTCTATCTCCATACCAATGGATATTAATCCTGCCGCTAAAAAGAGTGTCATCACGAAAAGATACCTTCTTACGACCTTATTGCTCTTTTTCTGGATGCGTCTCCTGAGCAGCCCAGGCATTATCAAGAAAAGAACACCTGTAATGACCCAAAACCACCCGATAATTTTTATAATCATAATACCCCCTTGACTTTTATAAATACGCGAAACCCCGCAGGGCAAGTTAGGTAATTATGCTGCTTACCATTATCCAGAACATGGCAATAGCAATGAATATCTTAAAGACAATAGAGCCTATGCGCCCGATAACGCCGCCTGTACCTGCCTTCAATGATCTTACAAGGTCCCTGTGTAGCAGGAGCTCGACAAGAAAGGCACCTGCGAATATGCCGAGAAAAGTACCAAGTATGAGCCCGATGCCTAAAAATCCAACACCTACTATAGCGCCAACTATGCCTCCTATTACAGCGCCTGCTGTCGCCGCGTTTGACGCCCCGAATCTTTTCGCGCCGATAATGACAAAGAGATATTCTACAACCTCGCCGCACAAATAGAGTATCAAGAGCAGGATGAGCTCTTCAATGCCAAGGGCCAAAAGGCCTGTCATTATCGCGTAGAGAATACCGCCTAGAAGGATTATCAGTGTACCGAATGTTGTAAAGAATATCGCCGCGAAACCAATGATACTAAAAAGCGCGAGAATAAATATACCGGCTATCTCCATCTCATACCTCCTTAGAATTATATTTTTCGCCATAGGTATAATTGATTATCCTGCTATTGCTAAGGTCGAGGTTCGGTACAACGATTACTGATTTCTCATCAGTCAGAAATGATGACCTTCTTGTGCCGATAGCAAGCACCGTTACTATCTCACCAGAGGGTATCTTTATCCTGTCACCGCTGCGAAACGGCCTGTCTATCATGATGAGAAAGCCGGCTATTATATTGGATATAGTATCTTTTGCCGCTAAGGCGATTGCCAAAGAACTTACGCCTATAGCCGCGATAAGAGCGTTTATATTAACGCCGTAAAAAGGTAATATAGCGATAAGGACAATTATCCAGATAGTGATATTAGCGCATTTGCGTAATAATGGTATCAATTCGTCATCGAGTGTTGTAGCGGTTGCCGCGGCTACCTTTACCTCGTAGAAAAGAATGGCTATGCCGGCTATTTTTTGGACTAAAAAGCCCGAGACAATAGCTATTACTGTCGCGAGAAACTTACTCGCGCCATCCTGTAAGGACACAGGTAAGGCTGCTTCTATGTTGACGCTGTAAATTATTTTAAACGTGATAAAAAATATGAACAAAAGCAGTGGTATCAATATCTGGCCTATTGCCTTAAAAACAAGATTACCATGTGTCTTTCCCATATCAGCCTCCTCTTTTATATAATAATTATTTGAAGCCTATTTTATTAACCCCGCGATATACCCTGTGGAAAATGCCGCCTGGAGATTGAAACCGCCTGTATCAGCGTCAATATCCAGTATCTCACCACAGAAATAAAGCCCCTTTATCAGTTTTGATTGCATGGTTCGCGGATATATCTCTTTTAAGGCTATTCCCCCGCGTGTAACCATTGCCCTCTCTATTCCGGGTGAACCAATTATATCAAAACGCAGCCCCTTAAATAGCGTTACTACACGCCGTCTATCTTCGCGTGTAACCTGTGACGCCTTTAGGCGTGTGTCGATGCCAACAGAACCCAGAAATACGCTCACAAGCCTTTGCGGAAGCATCTTCTTTAGTATATTACACATGAGCTTTTTTGGTGTGGCCTGAAGTTCTCGTTGTATTCTCGCGTCAAGTTTTTCAATGTTGAGCGCGGGTTTTAGGTCTATATCAAGGACCAGGCCCTTACCCTGTTCCAGCATGTCAAGTAGGCGGCCGCTTAATGTTAGTACAAGGGGGCCGGATATGCCTGTGTGAGTAAAGATTATTTCGCCTATATCAGAGCTGATATTTTTTTTACTGTTTGAGAACTTAAGCTGTATATTTTTTAGTGATAGGCCTTCAAGCTTTTTTATGTATGGTTGCTTTATTGTTAAGGGAACAAGGCCCGGTTTGATAGGTGTTATTTTATGCCCAAGCTTTTTCGCGAGGCGATAACCATCGCCGCATGAACCAGTAGAGCTGTAACTTACCCCACCTGTGGCAATTATTAATTTGTCCGCGTCAAGCTTCTCCCCGCCTGAGAGCCTGACTGACTTTACCTTTGAATCCTCAACATCTATTCCTATCACCCTGGTATTAAATATAAGTTTGACCTTGAGGCTATGCAGCTTATCTTTCAAGGCATTGAGGATACTGATAGATGAGTCTGAAACCGGAAACGCGCGTTTTTGCCGTTCAACCTTTATCTTTACGCCGCTGTCTTGAAAAAAAGATATAAGTTCCTTATTAAAAAATGCCTTGAACGCGTCACGCAGGAAAGCACCATTTCCAGAAAATCTTAAGAGAAAATCATCGAGCCCGCAGGTATTGGTAAGGTTGCACCGGCCTTTGCCTGTCAAAAGAAGTTTTTTGCCCAGCCTGGAATTTCTTTCAATGAGTGTAACAGAATTGCCGCCTCGCGCGGATTGTATCGCTGCCATCATACCTGAGGGTCCGCCGCCGGCTACTACTACATGCGCCATAAAAGAATTAACCTTTCGCGATAATGAGTTCTTTGATAGAGTTGGCTATTTTTTTAAAATCCTTAGTATCAAGGTGCTCACGTTTAAAGGTACTGCCGCCAAAGGCGATCGCGCTCGCGCCCGCGCCGAAATAAGACTTTATATTCTCGCGTGTTACGCCACCGCAGGCAAGGAGTTCTATCTTTTCAAGCGGGCCTTTAAACCCTTTAAATAATAGAAGGCGCGTCAGGCGTGCCCATTGTAATCTCTATCGCCTTCAAGCCTGATAAAAGAGCGCGGGCCCTATAACAGGCTCAATGAGATCAGCCTTTACCCCACGCAGTATAGCCATGATAGGCAGCTTTTTAAATTCAGGTATATCCATATTAATCAATGATGATTATTCAGTATCCGTTGCCAGAAGCTCCTCGTAGAACTGCCTGTACTGCTCTTTTTTGTCGCTTTGGCGCAGGGCCATCGCGGCGCGGGGATGCTCATTCATCATGCCTGAGATAGCATAGGGTATAATGTAACCCCATTCTATTTTTTTACGCAATGGTATGAACTCATTGGCGATAATGTCAAGTACGGGCCGAATATCAAATTTTGGATTTTTTAAGAATCCTATCAAAAGCTCCAACGGGCAATTGCCCGCTGCCCTGCCTATACCGTAGATAGTGCCGTCTAAGAAGTTGGCGCCATGGATAATCGCCTCAATGGTATTGCCAAAGGCAAGCTGCTGGTGATTGTGCCCGTGAAAGCCGACCTCTTTGGTCTTTAGCGCTGCCTTGAACCTATTAACAAGGTCTTCAGTCGATTCCTGATAAAGAGCGCCAAAACTATCTACAATGTAAACTGCGATTGCCTTTGATTCCTTCTCTATCTGCTCCAGTGCCTCATCAAGCTCGCTGCCGTTATCACGTGATATGGCCATGATATTAAAGGTCGTCTCATAACCCTTTTGGGCAAAATGGTTGACCATCTTTATTGCTTTATCAATATCCTTTACATAGCAGGCAACGCGTATCATATCCACGGGAGATTCGTTCGCGGGCTTAACATCATCTATATCCACGCGTCCGATATCTACCATAACGGATATCTTTGTATTTGACTCTACGTTGTCAATGACCCTTTTTATCTGTTCGTCTTTACAAAATTTCCATAGGCCGTATTCTTTTGAGGAGAATAGCTTGCTTGAGTTCTTGTATCCTACCTCCATATAATCAACACCTGCCGATGCGATTGCCTTGTAGACCTTTTGTACAAGGTCAAGGTCAAAATTATGATTATTAATAAGCCCGCCATCTCTAATAGTGCAATCTAATACCTTAATCTTATCCCTGAACATTTACCCTCCTTATGTAGCCTGTTAGAATATTGTTAGTTTTATTGTTCACCTTTTATTGCCTGGAAAGGCATCCTTATCAGTTTCTTTACGCCTTTATACACGGTGGATGTTACCTTCTCTGCCACGACAATGCTTTTGCCGACTACCCCTGCCCTTAATAGCTCAAGGTTAAAGCCCGCGAGCAGCCCGATATCTGTTTTGCTAAGCGCCTTTAACATAACAAGGCTTATAAGGTTATGGATATCTTTTATATTTCTAAAGGTTTCATTCATATTGATATTATATACCTTAACCCGCGGACTCTTGCCGTGAGTATAATCTTTGTAAACTACCTTACCAATCCTGAGGTGAAGTTTGTTAATCTTAAGTGTAAACAAGCCGCTTTTAGGGGCGGCCTTTTTATTCTTTGGCGCTTTGTTGTACTTTACAACCCTTAGGGAACTCAGGTTAAGCTCTCCTTTTTCATCCTTTACAACCATAAATTCCTTAAGTTCAATATCCAATTCATTTAGGTGGATATTGCGCCTTAGGAGGGCCCCGTAATCATAATCCATATATATCCGGCCCAACTCAAGCATGACCCTATCCTTGAATTGGCGCGGGTTAAATAATTTCAAGCCTTCTATATCAGCTCGTCCTTGAAGTATGGTTGTGCGCAGTCCGCTTATTTTTAATGATAACCCTGTTGAATTCTGGATAGCTTTTTCAAGATAGAGAGTAATAAACGCGTCCTTTAACAGACCCGCGGATATAATCAGCATAACAAATATCAAAAATATAATTAATATCTTTTTCAAAAAGACTCCTAATGTGCGCGTATTATACCATATTTTACCGCGGCTGTAAAAAGGTATATAATAAAAAAGGCGACCTTTTATAGATCGCCTTTTTTATTATCATAAGTTTATCGGTGTTATATCAGAACCTTACAGTGCCGGCCAATGAAAGCGCTGTCTCATCAATGAACCTGCCTTCAACATTTAATGTCATAGAGTCATTAATTAGAATGTCACTGCCAACAAAAATACCAACATTATCTTCGTTCTCAAAATCATTCTTAAAGCTTGAACCACTTATCGTTGCTGTCGCCTCACCCGTGGCGTCAGAATATTTTGCACCAACATATGGAACAATCTGCTTGTACTCATAAGCAACTTCGAGCGCAATCTGCCATTGTTCGAGCTCGTATTTAGCGCTTGTCATTTCCGGGGCATCTTTTTTATGTGAGACCCCATTTAAAACAACGCTGTCAAGCTTAAGGTGCGACTGCCTATATGAGCCGTCCGCGCCGAAGCTTAAGATGCCTTCGCCAACCTGGCCAGGCTCTGTTGAATATATTAAGGCTGTACCCCCTACCGCCCAAACAAAATCAAAATCAGTCTGCCATCTTACTTTATCAGAGTTTATTTTAAATGTCTGTTTTTTTGCCTCTCCCCCGCCCAGTACCGCGTAAGGTATAAATCTATTCATTAAAAGAAGTCCGATTTTGCTTCCGTAAAAATAGTACTCTGTGTCATTGTCCTGACGCTTAAGATTCATGTCCCATGTTAAATCGGTATTGGCATCAGCAATAATACCCCAATCGCTTTTTTCATCCTTCATAACAAGGCCCTTTTTAAGGATAGATGGTGCAGCGATGTTACCTACAGGTGCAGCATACGCGGCTGATACGCTTAAGATAAAACCTAAACATATAGCCAATGCTATTAGCTTTTTCATACTTTCCTCCTTCCGTTTTTTTATTATTCTTATGTATTCTACCATTACCATTAGTGATGTCAAGAATAAATATTCTATTATTTATAAAAAAGGCGACCTTTTATAGATCGCCTTTTTTATGATTACGTGATGTTTGTATTAAATTAAAATCTGACAGTACCGGCTAATGAGAGCGCTGTCTCATCAAGAAACCTGCCTTCAGCATTTACTGTTAGAGAGTCACTTATAATGATGTCTCCGCCGGCAAAAATACCGATATCGTTTTCATTTTCAAAATCATACTTATAGCTTGTACCATTTATAGTTGCTGCTGCTTCGCCTGTCGCACCTGAATATTTTACACCTGCATACGGAACGATCTGTTTGTACTGATAAGCAATTTCGAGAGCAACCTGCCAATCTCCGAGCTCATATTTAGAAGATGTCATATGTGAAGAATCTGATTCATATTTAGTACCATTTAAAGTAACGGCATCGACGCTAAGGTGTGACTGTCTATATCTGCCATCAACACCTACATGCAATATCCCATCACCAACCTGTCCTGCCTCAGTTTCGTAGAGCATTGCTGTACCACCAACGCCCCATACAAAATCATAATCTGTCTGCCATTTCACCTCTTGAACATTTATCCTAAACATCTGATGTTTTGCCTCTGCCATACCAAGTATTGCGTAAGGAATAAACCTGTCCATCAAAAGTAGGCCTATCTTGCTCCCGTAGAAAAAGTATTGCGGACGACCATCCGAACCATCCTGGTTCTTTAGATTTCTATCCCAGTTTAAATCAATCTCTGTGCCAGCGATAACACCCCAATCGCTTTTTTGCTCCTTCATAACAATGCCTTTCTTAAGGAGCGATGGTGTAGCGATGTTACCTACAGGTGCAGCATACGCGGCTGATACGCTTAAGATAAAACCT
>CAZGAS010000038.1:12390-12548 GCA_964523875.1 uncultured Planctomycetia bacterium
CATATAGCCAATGCTATTAGCTTTTTCATACTTTCCTCCTTCCGTTTTTTTATTAATCTTATGTATTCTACCATTACCATCAGTGATGTCAAGAATAAAGATTCTATTATTTATAACGTTTTGCCTGCCAACATTATTCAATACGAATATTATTGCCC
>CAZGAS010000039.1:0-9103 GCA_964523875.1 uncultured Planctomycetia bacterium
TATATTAAATCTAAAGTAAAGTCAAGCTTAATTTAGATTATCATCAGAGATGGTAGCATATGTTGTGCCCCCCCCTAAAATTGGGGTAAGCTGCTGATTAAGATTGCCGCGGTCGCGGAGTCTACCCTGGGCGACTTGTGGTGAGCGACCGCAGGGAGTACTGAATGAAGCGAATGTACGTAGTCGAACCAAGTCGAAGGGCTCCCTCGCAAAAACTGTAATGTTTAGTTACGGGGCAGAGGCAAAAAATTATGGTAATGATGAAAGCCAGCGGTGAGCAGTAACAACTAAAACATTATTCTTACCGTTTCTGTAAACCTTATTTACCCCCTCTTTTTTCACGAGCTGAAGGGCAGGTACATCTAAAACATTTTGAAAGCTAAGAAGATTTGCGGCAGGGCTATCATCTGTTATCTTTGTCTCTGCTAATAAAAACGGTTTGTTATTTTTTGCAATAAGAAAATCAACCTCTTGCTTGTCTTTGTTTCTGAGATAATGTATGCTAAATTTTCCCCACCCATAATCATTCCAGATCTCAACCGCCCTTAAGAATTCTAATGCAACTAAGTTTTCAAAACGCGCAGAATCATCTTCTATAACAGGGTAATTAAATAGATAAATCTTTTTCTCTTTAAGAATACTCCTTGATATCTTTGCGGTCCAGGGACTCATACGGAAAGTTAGGTAGAAAGCATCGAAAAGCATAAGCCAGTTTTTCGCAGTATCAAAAGCAACCTGTAAATCCCCTGCCAGATTGTTTATAGACAAGGGGCTGCCTACTCTTGAGGGCACAAGCGCAAAAAGAGTTTCAACTAAGTCAAGGTTTCGTATATCAGCAATTGTCCTTAAATCATCTCTGATAATCTGCTGGCCATATGACATAGACCATGCTCTCCAAAAAGCCTTTTTACCGTTTATAAAAGGCTCCGGAAAGCCGCTCAGCTCCCAAAGAGATTCAAAGGCCTGCCTTGACTTACCTGCCGATATAACATCGAAATCCCCTAGAGGATTATCTGTAAAGTCTTCTAAACTTTTTCTGCTTGGTGAAAGCTCAGCCAGCGTAAATGGAAATATATGAAATTTGAGGAAGCGGCCTGCCAGCGAATCTCCTGCTTTACGCGCAAATTCTAAACGCCCGCTGCCTGTAACAAGAAATTGGTACTCTCTCGAAAACTGATCATAAACTCCTTTAAGGTAGTTTTTCCAATTACGGTATTTATGGATTTCATCTAAAATAACAAGGGGTTTAGATAATACTCTGCTGCGCGGTACTTTTGAAAAAAATACAGGGTCATCTATAAGCCGTCTTTTATCCTCTGAAATGTCCCAATTAAAATAAACAGTATCAGAGAAATCTTTTGCAACAATATCCCGCGCAAAAGTAGTCTTCCCTGACTGACGAGGGCCTGCTAGCATAATTAGGGATTTATCAGATGATAGTTGGTCCCATATGCCTTTATATAGGTTTCTATTCTTCATAATTAAAGTATATACCGTACTCGGAAAAAGTCAAGTAAATTTCCCAGTACGGCTGAGTAAAAAATGGCGCAGTGTTGCAAGAACGGTGCCGTGTTGGGATTGGCCGCTCGTGGAGCTGCTTTTTGAAAAAATGGGACAGTCCACCGAACCAAATTTACAAGCAAACGTAGGTTAGCAAAATTTGGTACGGGGCGGGCCACACCCACGCAATTCGTCTTATCGTTGGGACAGTCCCGTTTTTTTCTCAGGGCGAACATATATTAAGAGTTGCTAAACCAGTCTATTGTCTTTTTAAGGCCATCGTCAAGCGATACAACAGACTGCCAGGCTAACCTAGCCTTTGCCTTTGTTATATCAGGCCTTCTTACCTTAGGGTCATCTGTAGGCAATGGCTTATATTCTATAGTACTCTTTGAATTTGTCAGCTCTATTATCTTCTTCGCCAGACTTAATAAGCTCCTCTCATTTGGATTTCCGATATTTACAGGCTCATTTAAATCAGATAGCATAAGTTTGTAAATACCTGCTATTAAATCTGTTACATAGCAAAAGCTCCTTGTCTGTAAGCCATCACCATATACTGTCAGGGGTTCATTTCTAAGCGCCTGATCTATAAAATTTGGTATCGCCCTGCCATCGTGATCACGCATTTTTGGTCCGTATGAATTAAATATACGGATTATCTTAGTATCTACCCCGTGGCTCCTATGATATGCCAGGGTAATCGCCTCAGCAAAGCGCTTAGCCTCATCGTAAACTCCACGTGGGCCTATACAATTAACATTGCCCCAGTAAGCCTCAGGCTGTGGATTTATTAAAGGGTCTCCATAAACTTCACTTGTTGATGCCAAAAAAAACTTGGCCTTATGCTCTTTGGCAACGCCTAAGGCATTATGCGTACCTAATGAACCTACCTTTAATGTCTTAATAGGATATTTGAGATAATCTACAGGGCTTGCCGGTGAGGCAAAGTGCAATACATAATCAATCTTCTCTTTTATATCAATATATTTAGTAACATCATGTTCTATAAATTCAAAATCAGTGTTATCAAGCAGGTGCTCTATATTGCTCTTCTTGCCTGTAATAAGATTATCCATGCATATTACACTATGGCCCTCTTTTATTAACAGATCACTTAAGTTTGAACCGATAAAACCCGCACCGCCGGTCAATAATATACGCATTGTCACTCCCTTTGATTAAGTATTAAGTTGTAAGAATTAAGTATTAAGTATTACAAAAAGAAACTTAATACTTGCAACTTAATACTTTACCCCTGCTTCACCTACACCTTGATTTTAAGGCCCGTAAACAAACCAAAATCCGGTGCCGCGCTATTGGTATTCTCATTCATAGCTACCTGCCATGATATCTTATCATTAAAATTATGGTTAAAACCTAACGTCAATACAACAGGGTCCTTGCATACACTGGTTACGCCACCATTAGGGCTCATTCCTGAATAATCATAAACAGTCGTGTTAGCCACTGCCTGAAATATCATAGATGTCTTATTGGTAAAAAAAAACTCAAAGCCCGCTACTCCATGCCACATATTATTATCAAAACCATACAACGCGCCCGTTATATCAGGTTGGCCAATCTTGATATAACTTATATTAAAATACAGACTCAATCTGTCAAAGACCCTCTTATCAAGCAGTAGGCTTAAGGCGTAATCATATTTATCACTGCCTAAAAGGTCATTAGACGCTGTTGGAAGTTTTACGCCCGCCCTTAACGAGGCTGATGGATAAAGGCCCTCTTCTTTTAATGCCTGCCATTTTAAGTAGACTGATATCTCGCCTAAGCCATCCGGCTTAGAGTAGTCTTCTATAATAGGCTTTCCCCTGTTCCTGAATTCATACTCGTAACCATAACGCGGCCTCTCTACCCGCGCGTTAGGTGTCTTTATAAATGAGAACGCGGCCTCAAATTCCTCAATAAAACCGTCTAAATAACCTCCTGAAAAGATAAAGTATGGCACATCCGCGCTAAGTTCTAAGCCGTCTAAAATGCCGTATGATAGGTTGAAATCAAACCTGCTGACTTCCGTATCAATATAAACATACCATTCCCTGTTTTTCTGCCCGCTTGTATCCCCGTCTGAAGAGATAAACTGAACTGCCGGCCATGGCCTTTGCTGTATTATAACATTAGAGACATGGTAGGAGGCATCCACCTTAACCTTACCCTTGCTTAAGGCCTTCGCGCTCTGAGGGGTAGGAGATATAAAAAAGAGATAAAGCGGCATCTCGTTGCGGATATTTAATGGGCCTGAGGCTTGAAATCTTTCGCTTTCTGCGAAAGTATTAACCGTAGAACATAGAATGTAGAACACTATGAGAAAGAACCATAATGATAGTCTACACTTGGGATTGGCCGCTCGCAAAGACAGGGGTTCGTTTGCGTTGATTGACATTAACGCCACTTGTAGAATTCTTTTAACATGTTTTCATAAGTCAAATAACTAAATTTTATATCCGGATACATCTTTTTAAAAAAATTATATTTACTCCCCTTTATATCCTGCCTATTGTATTTTATCTCAAAAGCGTTATCGTGAATTATAAAATCAATCTCTTTTTTGTCCTGAGTCCTCCAGAATTTAATCTCATCTATATTCTTTGTCCGGCTTAAAAATTCTCTAAAGGCGATATTTTCTGAATACTTCCCCTTATCCAGACGAGCGTCAATTTTATCATAATTGCCTAGCAAAAAATTCCTTAAGCCTAAATCGTAAAAATATATCTTTGGCATTTTTGTTAATTCTTTTCGCAAGTTAGTGCTCCATGGCCTGATAAAAGCCGCATGATATGATTTGCTGATCACATACAAATATTCATCAACTGTCTTATGCGCCATTTTAAGAGTATTTGACAACTCCTGCGAATTGAGAAGCCCGCCAACTTGCCCTGCCAGCATTTTAAGCAATGTGAAATACTTCTCTCCGTTCTTTATACCAGCATCAACTATATCCTTTTTTACATAAGAAGTGCCTATATCTTCTAATAGCATTCTTCTCATTTCATTGGTCTCTGCCAAAACCACCTTTGGATAACCACCGTATGTTATATATTCCTGCCAAAAAATTTTAAGCTTATCTTTTAAAGAAACAGTCAGTTTCTTCCCTTTATTGTCCAATAAGTTGCCCTGTTCTTTAAAAACCAGGAATTCGTCGAAATTTAACGTATAAATCTCAAAAAGGAATTTTCTGCCGACCAGGCTATCTTCAAACTTTTTATCGATATAAAAGGATGAGGAACCTGAGGCAATAATTTTAATCTTATCCCGCTTTTCGTCATATAGTAATTTTAAAAAATTGGTTGGGTTATCAAGATACTGTATTTCGTCGATAAATATATTTTGCCTGGTCTTCGCTTCAGGAATCAATTCAAAAATATTAAACGGGTGCCTATTTAAAAGTTTCAAATAATCGGTATTTTCTAAATTTAGATAGTGGCAATTCTGCCCTTTGCGCTCAAGAAAATCTTTAAGCATTATTAGTATAGATGTTTTACCGGTCTGTCTGGCACCAGTAATAATAATATATTCTTCTCTTGGCATCACCCGTTTTATTTCACATAATATATCTCTTGAAAACAACATATCCGCTCCTAATGTTATAGCTATTAGGTATAATATTATCAGATAAAATTATACTTGTCAAGTAGAATTTTATCTATATCTTAAGCAGGACTTCCTTATTCTTAGCAAACCACTCAACTGTCTTTTTCAACCCCTCCTCAAAATTGACTAACCTCTTCAAGCCTAACTTATCCTGAAGGCCTGTTATATCAGCGTAAGTCTTGCGCACGTCACCGGCTCTTTTTGGCGTAAATTCAGGCATAAGATTTTTTCCTAATATGCTATTGAGCATGCCTACGATATCCAAAATAGATACAGAGTTACCGCACGCAACATTAAATACCATGCCTGAAACACCTTGCGTAGTAGCTGCATTTAGATTAGCTTCAACAACATTATATACATATGTAAAATCTCTTGACTGCTTGCCGTCCCAGTCAACCAATGGGGACTTGTCATGTATCATTCTCGAAAGAAGAGCCGGGATAGCGGCTGAATATTTACTCTCGGGATTCTGCCGCGGGCCAAATACATTAAAATAACGCAAAGATACTGTCTCGAGCTCAAATGTAGCAGAGAACGCGTTACAGTAGTTCTCAGCGGCAAGTTTTGACACCCCGTATGGGGAGATAGGCCTTGGATTAAAATCCTCTTTCTGCGGAAAATGCTCAACATTACCATAAGCAGAAGAACTCGAAGCATATACAAGCCTTTTCACGTTAGCTTTTTTTGCCTCATATAGAAGGTTTAAGGTACCATGCACATTTATATCATTTGTCAGGAATGGATCATCGACTGATTTTGGTACAGACCTAAGCGCGGCTTGATGGATAACATAGTCAACATCCTTTAAGGCCTTTTTTGTATCTTCTTTGCTCCTTATATCGCCTTCGATTAATTCGTATTGCGTATTGCATTGAGCGCCTGCCCCGTTGCTTCGAATAAGCTTTACGGGGTCTTGCGTTGTAAATTCTAGATTTTTCTTTGAGCCAGTGATAAAATTGTCAAGCACCCTGACTGACTCGCCTCTCTTAAGCAGTTCTTCAACAATGTTTGACCCTATAAAGCCCGCACCACCTGTTACTAGGTATAAACTCATGTTTGTTCCCCCTTGTTTAATAGGTATAGGTAAAGGTAAAGGTATTAAGTTTTAAGAATTTGCGCCGCAGGCGCATCAGCCTTCGGCTGAAAGTATTATGTATTTTTAAAGTTTAATAATATTTGGCCTTACTATACCAGCTGATGCGAAGGCATTGCGTGTATCAAATATTAGCCTGGAATTTTTTGCTATCTTCTTATAATTAAAGCCCTTGTGCCCTGTTGTTAATACAACAATATCAAATCGGCTTATATTCTTTGGAATACACTTAACAGTCCTCATATCAAGGCTATTTATCTTAAGATATGGTACATGCGGATCAGAATATGCTGTATCAACTCCAGAGCGCTTCAACAGCTCTATTAAATTGATTGCGGGAGACTCACGCAGGTCCTTTATATCTTCTTTATAGCTAACCCCGAGAACGAGCACCTTTGCCTTGGATATTTTTTTTCCTCTGCCGGCAAGCAAGGCCTCTATCTTTGAATAGATATATTGGCCCATTCCGAGATTGGTCTTTGACGCCAGGTCTATCATCTTAGTCACAAAACCTACACGCCGGGCCTTCCATGAAAGATAGAGCGGGTCAGTAGATATGCAATGACCTCCTACACCCGGGCCCGGATAGAAAGGCATAAATCCAAAAGGCTTTGTCTTTGCCGCTTCTATAACCTCCCAGACATCTATGCCTAACTTTTCACAAAGCATGGCAAACTCATTAATAAGCCCTATATTTACAATCCTGAATGTATTCTCCAGTAGCTTTACCACCTCAGCTGATTCCGCCCCACTAACATATACAACCTTCGCGACAACCTTTGAATAGAGCCTCTTTGTAAGTTCTCCCGCTTCCTTGCTTATACCGCCAACAACCTTTGGGATATTGGAAAAACTATATCTCTTATTTCCCGGATCTATTCTCTCAGGTGAGAAGGCAAGAAAGAAATCTTTACCCTCTCTTAGGCCTTTCTTCTGCAATATCGGCAGCATCACATCCCTAGTCGTGCCGGGGTAAGTAGTGCTCTCCAATACTATCAATTGGCCGGCATGAAGGTATTTCGTGATTGTCTTTGTTACCTTCACAATATAGGATATGTCCGGGGTCCTCTTGTTCTTTAATGGCGTTGGCACGCATATTATCACAGCGTCCGCGTCCTTTAAAACTGACTGATCCGTAGTCGGGGTGAGCGCCTTCCTTCTTATTAAGGATTTAATTTGGATAGATGATATGTCTGATATATAAGAAGAAGCGTCTTTGAGCCTTCTTACTCTCGAGGCCTGTGTATCAAAACCATAGACAAAGAAGCCTCTTTTCGCGAACTCAGTAGCTATGGGCAGGCCCACATACCCTAAACCCACTACACATATCTTAGCCTTTTGTGAATTAATAAGCCTATTCAGTCTTTTTTGCATTGTTTTATCCTATTTTGGGATTGGCCGCACCGCTTTTGTGCTGCTTTTTGAAAAAATGGGACAGTCCACACCCACACAATTCGTCTTATCGTTGGGACAGTCCCAATTTTTTCATATATTTTTTCTCCAGTAGTTTAACAAATCCTTCAATGTTTGTTCAAACGGAATCTTTGGCTTCCAATTCGTCAGTTTTCGCAATTTTGAGCAATCCCCGATAAACAGAGGCGCATCATTTACACGCATCCTATCTGGATCAGCCTTCAACTCTACCTTTACCTTTGATAGTGATAATAGCACACCAAGTATCTCTTTTATGGAACGCGCTCTCTGGGAACATATATTATATACCTGACCGGCCTTTCCTTTTTTTAAAATAAGCCAATAAGCATTCGCCACATCTCTTACATCAGTAAAATCCCGCTTTATATCCATATTGCCAAAGGAAATCGTGGGTTCTTGTCTCTTCTTCTCAATCAGCGCTATCTGCCTCGCGAAACTTGAGCAGACAAATCTCTCAGGCCTTCTTGGGCCTGTAGCATGAAATGGCCTTGTCACCACAACATCATAACCCTGCTTATAATAAACTCCTATACCAAGCACTTCCTGCGCTACTTTTGTTAAAGCATACAGGCTACCAGCACTTAGCTTGCAATTCTCTTGTATAGGCATCTTATCTTTAGTAACAAAGCCATATTCGTCACAGGAGCCTGCTATAATAATTTTTGGGCCAAGCCTTAACGCGGATAGTGCCTCAAAAATATTGACTTGTCCGATAACATTTGTCGCCACAGTCTCTTCCGGATATTGTATTGATAATAACGGTGATGACTGCCCGGCAAGATGGATAATATGATCCGGCGCTACCCTATCAAGGAGGCCTTTTACATCCCGTTTAATCTTGATGTCACATTCCTGATACAGCTTGATACTACTCTTTATATGATCTATATTCCTTGTATCAGCACCTGGGCGATCAGTGCCGTATACAGCAACATCTTTTTTTGTAATCAAAAGATCCGCTAAATAACTCCCAACAAATCCGGCAATTCCGGTTATTAATATACGCACTGTGACACTCCGAGCTTAATAGGTAAAGGTAGAGGTAAAGGTAAAGAAAATAATTACCTCTTGTTCCTAAATGTGACTATTATTTTATTAATATCGTTGTAAATCTGGCCAAGTTTTTTGATAAGAATATCTGATGTATCTTTATCGACATAACCAACTCTATTAGCGTATTCTAATTGACTCTGCGTCTCTGTTACAGAACCTCTTGAAAAATAATAAAAATTAATCTTATCAGATATGTGATGCCTACCATATGCTTCTGCAATATTTGATGAGATACTTAATGCCGCTCTACGCAACTGAGATGTTAGACCATAATCCTCTTTTTTAGGTAAGTTTTCTGTCAATTTAAAAATATCTTCTGCTACGCTAATAGCATTCTGCCAAATTGGCATATCTTTAAATGACTTATATACTACTTTATCTACGATCTTCACCTTTTCCTTCACCTTT
>CAZGAS010000039.1:9203-12544 GCA_964523875.1 uncultured Planctomycetia bacterium
CTTCACCTTTTCCTTCACCTTTGCCTTCTTCTTTGCCTTCTTCTTTGCCTTTATCTGCTAGATAGCGCACCAAGGCATCCTGCCAGGAAGGCATAGAACTTCCGGATATCTTGGCATATATAGTATTATCAAGAACAGACATCTTTGGCCTGTTGGCCACCCGTTTTGACGTATCTGACATAATAGGCCCTATACTTACCCCTTTGATTCCTTTGACTCTTATTATCTCTTTCGCGAATTTATACCAGGTACATGAACCGGAGTTAGTAATATGTATCACCTTAATCTCTACGTCATAGGCTGTAAGCAGTAACCCTGTAATAGCGGTTGCCAGGTCAACGCTATACGTAGGGGAACCTCTCTGGTCATCAACAACATTTAAAGATTGGCCTGAAACAGCCTTATTAATAATAGTATCAACAAAGTTCCTGCCGTTTCCACCGAATAACCAACTTGTGCGTATAATAAGATATTTTTCCAATAGCTTTTGAACGTACTTCTCTCCCTGCAGCTTTGACCTGCCATATATATTAATAGGAGATGGCGCGTCATCTTCCTTATACGGACTGGCCTTTTTTCCGTCAAAGATAAAATCTGTGCTTATATAGATTAAAAAGGCTCCTGTATCTTTGCATATCTTAGCTATGCTCTTAGTGCCTTCCGCGTTTATCAGATATGTGTTATTAAGGTTGAGTTCACAGGCATCAACATCTGTATACGCTGCCGAGTGGATTACCACATCAGGGGCTATATTTTTTATAAACCCGGATAGAACATCAGGCTTGGTAATATCCAGCGGGTTTTTTCTACTCTTTATATCAGTACCCACCACCTCGACATTACTCGACTCAAGGCTGGTTAATAACGCCCTTCCCAGCATGCCCTCTGAACCAGTTACTAATATGCGCACTGCGGTTCTCCGAATTTGATAGGTAAAGGTAGAGGTAAAGGTAAAGAAAAAATTAGTATAAATCTTTTCCTACTTACTTGCTTTAACCTTTACCTTCACCTATACCTTCACCTATGATTTAGTTATCACTTACCACTTAATAATCTTAGCCTTGCGCTTTAATGGTTTCCACCACCATTGGTTGGAAAGATACCACTCCGCTGTCATCTTTAATGCCTTGCAAAAACTATGCTCGGTTTTCCAGCCTAATCTTTTTAGTTTTTCTGACGAGAGGGCATACCTGCGATCATGGCCGGGCCTATCTTTAACGAATTTTATAATTTTCTCACTCTTATCAAGGCATTTTATTATCTCTCTAGCTATCTTTGTGTTCTTTAACAGGTTGCCCCCGCCTATATTGTATATTTGCCCCGGTTTGCCCTTATGTAAGGCGGCATCTATACCATAGCAGTTATCCAGTACATACACCCAGTCCCTTATATTCTTTCCATCGCCATAAAGAGGTAGTTGCTTATCCTCGATAGCGTTGGTAATAAATAGAGGCATAACCTTCTCAGGATATTGATATGGCCCGAAATTATTTGAGCTCCGTGTGATAATAACCGGAAACTTATAGGTCTGGAAATACGAGCGGCATAACAAGTCTGCCGCTGCCTTGCTGGCCGCGTAGGGAGAATTGGGCAAGAGCGGGTCATCTTCCCTGGATAGGCCTTTTTCAATATCCCCGTATACTTCATCTGTTGAAATATGTAGAAATCTCTCTACATTGTGCTTTCTTGCCGCGTCGAGTAAGACACGTACCCCCTCAATATTGGATCTGACAAACTCCTCTGAACTCTTTATAGAGCGGTCTACATGTGTCTGGGCGGCAAAGTTTATAATGTAGTCACAATCCCCGACAGCTGATTGCACCTGTTTCGTGTTGCATATATCTCCTTTGATAAACTTATAATGGCTGCTTTCCTGTACATCTTTTAGATTGTTCAAATTGCCCGAGTAGTCCAGTTTATCAAAATTAATTACCCGATAATCAGAATAATTATTAAGTATATACCTTATAAAGTTTGATCCTATGAAACCCGCTCCGCCTGTTACTAGTAAACGCATTTGTAGCTCCCTTATTCAATAGGTCTTCTTAGGTAGATCTTCTGTTAACTTAAAAATATCTTCTGCTACATTGATAGTATTCTGCCAAATTGGCATATCTTTAAATGATTTGTATGCTGTTTTATCTAAAATCTTCACCTTTACCTTTTCCTTTACCTATGATTTTTACTTTTAGCCAACAACCCTTCTTTTACGCTCTCAACAACATAGTCCATCTGTTCTCTTGTAAGTTCGGGATAGACAGGTAAAGAAAACAGTTCTTTTGCCGCTTTTTCAGATACCGGAAAATCTCCTTTTTTGTAACCTAAATACTCAAAACAATTTTGCAGATGTAAAGGCATGGGATAGAACACACGCGAGTCTATGCCTTTTTGATTCAAGTGGCTCATAATACTGTTTCTGGATGCATTATTATTTGCGCGCACCATATACTGATGGTATATATGGGTATTTACATCAGCAACATAAGGTGTTATAAGCTCCAGGTCAGCAAGCTCTTCATTGTAATATGCCGCATTCTCCGCCCTCTTTTGGTTCCAGCTATCTATATACTTAAGTTTAACAACCAATATCGCTGCCTGTATCGCATCAAGCCTGTTGTTGTGTCCCAGCAATACATGCCTATACCTGTCTTCCGGAGAAGAGCCCTGGTTTCTTAAACAGTTAAGCCTTTCCGCTATCTTCTCTTGGCCGGTTAAAACTATTCCCGCGTCACCACACGCGCCGAGGTTTTTACCCGGAAAGAGGCTTACTGTGCCGCAGTCTCCGATAGTTCCTGCCTGCCTGTCCCTATAAGTGGCTCCGAAGGCCTGAGCAGTATCTTCAACAATCTTTAGGTTAAATTTATCCGCTATATCCAGCATACTATCCATCTCCGCGCATTGGCCATATAGATGGACAGGAATAATAGCTTTAATCGTATTGCGTATTGAGTATTGCGTATTGCGCCTTAAATAATCCCTAATGCTATCTGGGTCGATGCAGTAGGTCTTTGGATCTATATCAATAAATACAGGCACAGCGCCCATGCGGACAATCGCGCCTGCTGTCGCGTAATACGTAAACGCCGGACATAGAACCTTATCGCCCTGCTTTACTCCAATAGCCTGGAGCGCTAATGCGATCGCGTCTGTACCATTTGAAACGCCAACAGCATATTTTGCTTTTGTGTACGCGCAGACAGCCTGCTCAAACTCCTCAACCTCTTTACCGAGTATGAACCCTCCGTGATCAAGCACGCGTGCTATCGCCTGGTCTATCTCTTCTCTTATCGGCGCAAGTTGCGCCTTCATATCAAGTGCTGGTATTCTCATATTTAAGTTCC
>CAZGAS010000040.1:0-12072 GCA_964523875.1 uncultured Planctomycetia bacterium
GAAATCACCTGGCAAAAATACACAACGGGCATAGATAATAGAGAATAGCGAATAATTTCAAAAACAGTTTCATTTCTTTTCTCCTGAAATTACCACAAAACCTCCTTGTCCAAATTTCTTACGCGGTTCTTGTACAGCTTTTATTGCGGGAGGAAGGTCATATAGTGTCTGGTAATACAAAAACTTAAAGAAACCCGCATCCTTAAGTAAATCTGTTATTTCTTTAATGCCAAAAAAAATTGCCTGCATATAAAATACACTTTTCTTTTTTTGGTAGTATTTACCCAGAAAACTATCTCTATCCACTACGCATACAATAATTTTACCGTTTTTCTTTAAAACTCTTCTAGATTCTTTTAAAACTTGCCGGGGATTTCGAACAAAACATAAAGTAATAATAATCGCTACATAGTTAAAAGTATTGTTTTTAAATGGAAGGCGTTCACCAGAACCTAATCTTACATTTACACCTCTTTTTTTGGCAATCGTAATCATATTTTTTGACGGATCAATACCAGCTGTAATGCCTAAGGCAGCGGCAAACCTGCCTGTGCCTACGCCAATTTCGAGCCCTCTTCCATCCCGCGGTAGAACTTTTTTAATTGCCTCTAATTCTGACAGGTAAGCAAATTTATTTTTGTCATACCAGGCATCGTACTTCTTGTAATATTTGTCAAAAGAATTATTCATAAATCCAAATCGCCTCACCAGTCATCATAGAATCTCGTCAGATGTTTATAAAACTCTCTGTCCATCGCGTTGTTTTTACGTCTTTCTCTTGAAAGGAATATTTACAACCAGTATAATAACTCATTAAAATATCGTTTGTACGGCTTATCCTTTTAAACGTTTTCTCGCATTTATAAATTTCTCATTTTCCACACAAACAAGCCATCAATATATTATATCTTAAACGGAAAATATAATTATCCTAGATTTAAGCAGTTTTAAAGTTTTTCTGATGCATAATCAGTTTCTTTTATTTTTTGAAATACTCTATTCAATATTACTGTTATTTGTTTCTCATCCTGAATACTGCTTGTAGCCTCAACAACTTTACCATTTTGAAAGTATACGGTAAAAGGTAACCCCATAAAATAAGAACACTCCGGCAGATCCCTGATAAAAGAAGCGGCAGGAATATCGAAATCCATATCTACCATCCGAACATGCTGATATTCCGATTCTAATTTCTCCATGATACCATAAACGGGAATACACATTGGCCCCATTCTTCCGCAGCAAATCATAACATTAGCATTGTTTTTAAATAACTCCTCAATTTCCTCACGCGTCTCTACATGCTTGAGATTTGTATCTAACATTACCGCACCTCCTATTGGTTGTTATAAATCCTCTTATGCTACTTTAACCAGAATCTTATCTGGTGAAATTCTGTGTAAATCCAATCCAAGCTCTTTTACCGGGCCCGCACCGATTATAATTAAATCTTTTTGTTCCATTCTTTTTTCCTGTCAAAATGTAATAATTTTATCCGCTTCTTTCACCCATTCCACTAATTCCGGCATCTTCGCCTCACGGGCACCTTCAAAGTAAGATTCTCCCTTGTATATACCACATCTTACCTTGCAGGTACCACAAACTTTAATCAACACGGACTTAGCTATTAAATTTTTCAACATTTTATCTAAATCAAAAAATCCTTCCGGCGGTCTGGCAACATCACGGGCCATATCCACTAAATCATTCATTAAAAAAAGTCACACTTCTATTTTTAAATCAAGTAATTTTTCTACCAGTCGCAACCCATTCCAACTTATATTTATTCCGTCATAGGGGTTACGATTAAAAATAATCAATACTTTCACTTTTTTATCTCCCATTCAAAAAATTCCCTAAAAGAATTTACCCATTATAAAATTTGTTAAAAGCGCTTTCAGCTGCTAACGCTATTGGTTCCTTGCCGGGATCCGGAGATAGCTCTGGTTGACCGGCGCACCTTAAAGTAGTCAAATCTAAAACCTTCAAGCCGCACCTTATTGCCATAGCTATTACATCAATGTGTTTCACAGAGCATTCGGTATCACCGACAATTTGTCCTCCTATTAATTTTTGACTTTTTTTATCAAATATCAGCTTCACCACATATGGTTTTCGATCCCGCATCATAGAATGCTTGCTAACAGACGCCTCTTTCGCTGTAATTATTTCAATACCCTCTTTTTTAGCCTCCAGTTCGGTGATACCTGCACCCGCAATCGATTTACCGAAGAATTTGGTGCAAAAACTGTTAATTAAAGGTGGGAATTTTATATCAAAACCCAGAATGTTCTTGGCTATTACTCTCCCGGCAATCACCGCATTAGGACGCAATTGGCCAAGCGCGGGTTTACCCGTAATATGACTTTCGTACTCTATAAGATCTCCGCCAGCGTATATATCAGGGTCTTGTGTCTGCAAATTTTGGTTAACCTTTAAACCAAGTCTGCCCAGCTCCAATCCGGCGTTTTTAGCCAAATCAATATTACAATGAGCGCCCGCGGAAATAACAACCATGTCCGCCTTTAATTCTTTACCCGAGGCCAGGGTTACACTTTCTACATTCACCTTCCCATTAATTGCGGTTACTTTTTGATTTAATTTTAGCTCTACTCCTTTAGCTTCCATATAAATCTGCACTTCTTCAGCCATATCCGGGTCTAAAATATTGGGCATAATATTATTAAATATTTCCACAAGCGCAACCCTTAGCCCCTGGCGTGTAAGTAAATAGGCCTTTTCGATGCCTATCGCGCCCGCTCCTAAAAGAACGACGTCTCTAACTCGCTTGGAATTTATCCAATTAAGGATATTAACCGCGTCACCGCTTGTGCGAAGAGTAAACACTCCTGATAAATCAATCCCAGAGATAGGAGGCATAGCAGGTTTAGCGCCAACAGCTAAAACAAGTTTATCGTAAGGATATATGTTGCCATCGGCTGTCGTAACCGCTTTCTTTTTTCTATCTATCCCTACCGCTCGTACATTTACTAAATGTATTCCTTTTTCCGTAAATATACTATCGTCCTTATAAGAGGAATCCACCATTACATCGCCGCAACAAATATAAGGGGTTGCGCATCTTGTCAATAAACCCTTTTCCTCTGATTCCCGGATTATAGTTACTTCGAGGGAAGGTCTTATTTTTTTCAGTGTCAAAGCAGCGAGTGCACCACATCCGGAACATCCAACAGAAACTACTCTTTTTATTTCGCTCATTTTGCTCTCCTATAATTAATAATTAATTTACCTTGTAAATAGTCAATTTCATCCTGTACAACCCTTGCCAAAAGGCCATGCATCCTTATCTATACGATTTTTCCTCTTTCATCCAACCTTTGTACGATATCATCGAGTTAAAATTGAGTTTACTATCATAAAACCGGCAGCAGCTAAAGTAGTATAAGCAAAGAATTTCTTAAGACGTAAGGGCTTTGTCTTAATAGAAATCTTACCACCCAACAAACCGCCTAAAGCCGCAATACAGGCTAACGGAACAGCCCAAACAAAGTTAAAATCGCCTGAAATAGCATGGCCGGTAAACCCCATCAAAGCTGTTACGGCAACCATAGCGGAAGATGTCCCAATGGCTATTCTCATAGGAACACCGCAAGCCAATACCATAAGCGGTATCTTAAAGCTTCCTCCCGAAATCCCTAGCATTCCAGCAAAAAAACCCACAAACGCTGTAATAGGAATAACCATCCAGAGATTTACACTATAACTATATCCTGAAAATGAACGATTCCAGTATCCAAATTTCTTTTTACCACTTTTAACTCGTTCTTTAATCGGCTTTAACATAAAAAAAGCCGCTATAACGAGAAGAATAGCAAAAAGAAATTTTAAATGATATCCCACAAAATAATGCGCGAAATAACCACCGACAAAAGCCATAACATCTGTCGGAAGGTCCATTACCAACGCGAGTTTCCAATCAACGGTCTTATAAGCATGAAAAACAAAAGTGGCTACCAAGGCCGTTGTCATTAAAATCAATTGTGCGCTTGTTGCCGCTATATTCATTGAGGCTTCGACAGAGATTAATACCGGAACATAAAAATTGCCTCCTCCGCGCCCTACCATTGCCATAAAAATGGCCAGCAATAATATAATCAAAGATACAATAATGATTTTCATTAAAGCCTTAAATGCTATTTCATTTTTTTATATAAGCGTTAATTTTACCTATTATTTCATCCATAATTTTCGCTGTTTGTGTTTCTTTTTTAAAATGGATAAATGGTTTGCCCAAATCACCTAATTTTACTATTTCGGGTTCAATGGGAATTCTTCCCAGAAATGGCACATTTAAATCCTGAGCAGACTCTTCGCCACCGCCGGTGCCAAACAAATCTATCTCCTTTTTACAGTGGGGACATATAAAACCGCTCATATTCTCGATTATACCTATAAAAGGGACTTTAAGTTCCTTTGCGAATAAAACACTTTTTCTTGAGTCTAAGATAGCTACATCCTGCGGCGTAGTTACTACTATCGCTCCGCTTAGATCCGAAATAAGCTGGCATACACTTAAAGGTTCGTCACCCGTTCCAGGAGGCGAATCCACGATCAAATAGTCAAGCTCGCCCCAGTTAGTATCTGCTAAAAACTGTTTTATGGTTATCATCTTAAGGGGGCCACGCCAAATTATTGGTTGATCTTTGTTTTCTAATAGCAACGCAAGGCTTACAGCTTTTAAGCCAGGTAAAACCTCTACAGGTTCAATGCCTGATTCGGATCCGGTAAGCCTTTTGCCTTCGATCCCCAGCATTTTAGCAATGTTAGGACCATGGATATCAACATCTAAAATGCCTACCTTTTTGCCCTTATCAGCTAAACCATATGCCAAGTTAACCGCCACTGTAGTCTTGCCAACCCCGCCTTTTCCACTTATTACAATCAATTTGTTTTTTATTTTAACAAGATTATTCTTAAGGCGTTTTTCCTGTTCTAACTCATGTGTTTTTCTATCTGTTTCTTCCATTTTTTATCTTTCCGTTTAATCAACAAAAATATGAAATAAATTTCTTGGTATCCCTACCGCAACAGTATACCTTTCTAAACCGGCAAAATTGCGCGCATCCACACAGCCGAACGAAAGGGTAATTTTCTCTTCAAGATAGCTTCTCACAGCAACCCCTCCACAAATAGACATCATATTAGATAAAGAAATATCCAAATTTTTACCTGTGTATTTTTGATATAGGCCTGTTAAATTCATAATTTCCTGCGGTGAAGTATACGATATTAAAATATCCGGTATATCTTTTGTGTTTAATCCGATATACTTGAAAGGTTTTTTAAATCGAGGAATTTGGGAAAGCGTTGATTTTAAATTTGCCATCGATGCTTGAGTCTTGTTTTGACATGTCTCTAACAGCTTTTTTCTATTCGCATCCCACCCAAAAGCATGTTGGGCGCCAAGACAGGAAATACTATTTTTATCTAAAAGAATAGGCTGTGTTATAGCTTTCTTTACTGCTTCGCAAAATCTTACATTTTTTGGTTTCTTAGCTTCTTCTTGCGGTTTTTCCCGATAAAATTTTACTTTGACCCAGTGGCTTCTAAATTTATCTGTAAATTTCCAATTAATATTATGCATTTTCTCATCCTTACACTTTATCGTTCTATTAAAGAAATAGCGCTATTTGGGCATGCGTCTATACAAATACCGCAACCTGTGCATAATGCTGTATCAACTACAGTTGAATTCTTCACCACAATTACCCCGCGAGGGTAAACATTTGCACATAGGCCACGCACCGTGTATCTTAATATATCGATAAAAACCTTTAAAAGCTTTTGCGGTCGCGGTTCTTGTTTACTTCTTTTTACATCTCTCCAATCTATCTACGCACTACTTCCAGTTGCTGTTTAAGCTCTTGAGGCTGTTGTTTAAATAGTTCTGGTTTTTGCTTTTTTGAAACAGGCTGATTGGAATCTTGTGACACTTAATCTGAAAAAGTAAGATATCCTTGATGTGTTCTTCCTCTACCGCAACCTTTTTCCAAATCTACCCCGACATCTTCTTTGGCCTTTGCCAAAATAGACCTGTTCCACCTCCAACTGGCATATTACTCAACTTCTTTGCTTATTAATGGGAATTATTCTCATTTGAAATGAAAAAAAATAATACTATTTGCTATTTTTGCATTTACTACACAATCCAAAAAAATCAATGCAATGATTTTCAATCTTAAAATTATATTTGCTTGAAAGATTTTTTTCTCTCTCTTTTATAAAATCTTTCTCGTTATCTATAGAATCTGAATAATCGATAATGCTGCTGCACTTCTTGCATATTAAATGATGGTGATGACTTTCTTCTGGGCGTTTGGCCATCTCATACCTGGCTTTGTTATCACCTGCATCGAACTTCCAAACCAAACCTATACGGACTAATAATTCGAGATTGCGATAAATAGTGGCTAGTCCTACATCGGGAGATAATTTGGATGTCGCTTTATAAATTTGTTCGGCGTGCAAATGCCTTCCTGCATGGTTTAAAACATCTAAAATAGCCTGGCGTGGTTTAGTCAACCTGCAACAATATTTACTTAATATACTATAATGCCAGGATATTTCTTTATCAAATAAACTTGCCATCTTTACCTCTTCTCTTATTGAGAATTGTTCTCATTAATTCTTTACACTTTATCACTTTGCTTTTACTGTGTCAAGTATTATCTAAACTGCTGTATGCCCATTTGAGGGACCAATAATGTTACAATGCCTTTTCTATAACTGCCTTACAGGCAGGTATAAGGTTATCTAATAAGCGAAAGGGCCTCCTGCCTTGTCTTGGCATTCTCTTTAAAGACACCCCTAACAGCGCTGGTAACAGTAACTGTACCTGGTTTTTTGACACCACGCATTGACATGCAGAGATGTTCTGCCTCTATAACCACCAGAACGCCGAGAGGCTTTAGCTTCTGCATTATGATATCCGCTATCTGGGTTGTAAGCCTCTCTTGTACCTGAGGCCTCCTAGAGAATATCTCGACTACCCTTGCCAGCTTACTTAGCCCTGTGACCCTCCCGCCCCTTGGTATATAAGCAATGTGTACCTTGCCCAAAAAGGGAAGAAGGTGATGCTCGCACATTGAGTAGAGCGGTATGCCTCTGAGCAGAACGATCTCGTTGTGCTTCTCACCTAAAAATACCTCAAGCTCTTTTTTAGGCTCCTGTTTTATGCCGCTGAATATCTCCTCATACATTTCCGCAACCCGGCGTGGCGTGTCAACAAGATCCGCTCTTTCTGGATTTTCTCCTATTGCCAATAGTATCTCTCTTACAGCTTTTTCTATTCTTCTCTTCTGCATCATCTACCTCCATTGTACTTATTTCGATTCGTACCTTAACAACTCATTTATCCCGCACCACGCGCTCTGTTTAGGTGAAGGGTAAATGATTCGACAAACTCACCACCCTTCGAACCAGCCTGAGCGAAGTCGAAGGGTTCGCACATATAACTTACGTCGCTAACACTCCGTAAGCTATGCGCTCATTTACCTACACAAAATTTACTGAATATAGTATCGAGAATCTCTTCTGTAAAACTCTCTCCTGTAATTACGCCTAGAGACTCCGCTGCGTCTTTTATATCAATCATCAATAATTCCTCACTCCTATGCTCATCAATACCGTTTATAGCGGAGTCGACAAAACTCAAGGCCTTTTTTGCTATCTCTATCTGCCTGGAGTTTGAAAGGAGTATACTCCCTACCTTAATCCTGCCTGAAAAGAACATATCATATATTGCTTTTTCCAGATCCCCCAAGCCCGATTTTTGCTTGGCAGAGACCTTGATAACAACCTTATCATGAAGATGTTTTTTGATTTCATCAACCTGCAGCACCTCTCGCAGATCAGACTTGTTCACTACCACAAGAACCTTCTTATCCTTTACAATATCTATAATACTCAGATCCTGTTCAGTAAGCAGGCCGCTTGAGTCTAAAACAAGAAGGATAAGATCCGCTTCTTCCATATACCGCATGCTTCTTTTAATACTCTCTTTTATAATATCATCTTGCGTATGTATTATACCTGCTGTATCAACTATCTTTAAGGGGATGCCTCTTACATTCACTACCTCTTCTATAGTGTCCCTTGTCGTACCTGCCAAAGACGCGACTATCACCCTATCCTGCCTTAAAAAACTATTCATCAGGCTCGATTTACCGACATTCGGTTTACCGCATATAACCGTGGTTATACCATCACGCAATATAACACCTCTTTTCGCGAAATCAATAATAGAGGAGAGCTCCTTCGCCGTATGGGTTAATGATGACCTGACAGAAGACATCTCACAAGCCTTTAAATCTTCTTCCGGAAAATTGATATCTGCCTCAAGCCTTGCCGCTGTCTCAATAAGTTCAGCCCTTATGCTCCTTATCTTATTCGAGGCATTACCTTTAAGCTGACTCTGGGCTATATGCAGGCTCTCATCAGTACGCGAGGCAATAATATCACAAACAGCTTCCGCCTGTATAAGGTCTATCCTGCCATTTAAAAAGGCCCTTCTGGTAAATTCCCCGGGATCCGCTAGGCGAGCCCCGCTATCAAGCAAGAGGCTCAATGTCTTGCTTAGGCAGACTATACCGCCATGGCAGTGTATCTCCACTATATCTTCACGTGTATAAGTAGCGGGCTTTCGCATAACCACAAGCAGGGCCTCATCAATATCCCCGTGATTGTCTATAACGTGTCCATAATAAAGGGTATGGCTTCTGAATAATGATGGTTTTTTAGAATTTTTCGGGAGAAAAACCTTATCTGCTATCTCAATCGCGAGGGGGCCACTTATACGAACAATGCCTATGCCATTTTCTCCTGGGGGCGTTGATATCGCCGCTATTGTATCTTTTGTCATAAGTTATATCCGCGCTTAGCTGTAAGTATTAAGTTGTAAAAATTAAGCTATAAGAATTAAGTTGTAAGAATTAAGTATTAAGCTTACAATCTAAATTTAGATTTCAAATAACTTGTAATCTAATCCTTAATACTTAATGCTTTGTATCTTTACCCCTACCTTTGCATTCACTCAGCGCTTCCTTTGCCAAAAAAAGCGAGCCTGTAATAAGTATAATCCCATCTCTTTGCGCAAAGGCGTTTGCGAATTTCAGGGCATCTTTAACATCATAACAGAGATAATATTTATTGCGCGAAAAAGCTGACTTACGAGCTAATAGTTCAGGCGCGAGGGCTCTTGGGGAATCAGCCCTTGTGCATATTATTCTCTCTGTCAGAGGAGAAAGCTCTCGTACAATCGCCTTAACATCTTTATCCGCGGAAACCCCTAATACTATACAGGAGCATTTTTTATTAAAGATCTCGCTATACACGGCTCTCAATGCCTTTGCTGACGCGTGATTTTGCGCCCCGTCTAATATGATATACGGATTTTTTGAGAGCACCTGAAAACGCGCAACGAGATTTACATCTGCCAAACCGCTTCTTACGTGCCCTTCCTCAATAGCAAGACCAAATCTACTGTTAATCTGCTCAGCCAGAGATATTGCTACAGCCGCGTTTTGTGCCTGGTGCCTGCCTACAAGAGGGGTATATAGCCTTTTGTAAACCCCGCATCCTGTCTTTACATCAAAACGTGTCCCTGATAAAGACGTGGTAACATTACTAGATATTATATCTCTACCCGCTATCAGCAAGCGGGCACTATTTCTCTTTGCAACACGCTTAATAATCTTTAAGGCCTCAGGCCCTTGCGCAGAGCTTACTACTGATGATTGATTATGTATAATGCCACATTTTTCCTGGGCAATCTTTTTTAGCGTATTGCCTAAAAGGTGGGTGTGGTCATAGCTTATCGGCATTATACCCGCGACCAATGATTGAGCAGCGTTTGTCGCGTCAAGCCTGCCTCCAAGGCCTACTTCCAAAACAGCTATCTCAACTTCTTTACGAACGAAATGCAAAAAAGCAGCCGCGGTCAGAACTTCGAAAAATGTAACCCCCATGATACTATGCTTGATTATAACCTTTTTTATTTCTGAAAGCATGGAGGCAAAATCTCTTTCAGATATAAGCCTTCCGCCAACCTCTATTCTTTCTCTTATGGAAACAAGGTGCGGAGAAACAAACCTGCCTGTTCTTACATCAGCCGCGTTAAGAACAGAGCTTAACATGGATGCACAGGAGCCTTTTCCTTTTGTGCCTGATATTATTACCGATGGGTATCTCTTATGGGGGTTACCAAGATGCAGAAGTATCTTTTTTATAGTATCCAGATTATACGCACTTGCATAATTATAATCCGCGAATTTTTCGTAGTTTACAAGGCCCTTCAGATAACATAAGGTTCTCTGGTAATCCATATGAATTAATGTCGAAAATGGCGTATGCCTGTACAGACCATTGAAATATTATGTTTATTGCAGGCATCTATTATACTCTCGTCTGCCTTTGAACCACCAGGCTGTATAATAGAGCTTACACCTGCTTTAGCCGCGGCTTCTATGGCATCTTCTTTTGGAAAGAAGGCATCTGAGGCAAGCACAGATCCTTTAGCCTTATCTTTCGCTTTGTGGATTGCCATAAAAACAGAATCAACTCTGCTCGTCTGACCAGCGCCTATACCCACAGTTCTTGTCTCATGTACAAGCACTATCGCGTTAGACCTGATATGTTTTACTGACTTCCACGCGAAGGCAAGCGCGTCCACTTCTTCAGGTGCCGGCTTCTTCTGCGTTACAATCTTTAGCTGTGAACGGTCAAGCCCGACAAGGTCTCTCTGCTGAACAAGTAAACCGCCTGTAACCTGTCTCAGATGAAGCTCGTTCTTGTCTCTATTCTTGCCTATGGCATCAATGCTTAATATCCTGAGATTAGGCTTAGCGGTCAACCTGCTTAAAGCGTTCTGTTCATAACCCGGAGCAATTATACACTCTACGAAACCTGAACCAAGAATAGCCTCCGCGGTATTAACATCAACCTTTTTATTTAAACCTATTATACTGCCAAACGCGGAGATCCTGTCAGAATCAAGGGCATCGGCATATGCCTTAGCAAGAGTAGCCGCTGTTGCTATGCCGCATGGCGTGGCATGCTTAATAATACACGCGCCGGGTTCATCAAACTCTTTTACGGCCTCTAACGCGGCATCTATATCCATAATATTATTATACGAGAGACTCTTACCATGAAGCTGCTTTGCGTTGGATACAGAGGCTTCACCAGATGAAACCCTTCTATAAAATGCTGCCTTCTGATGCGCGTTTTCACCATATCGCAGGTCCGCGGCCTTATCCAGCACAAGGGAGAGCTCCTGTGGAAATATAGAATCTACAGCAGGCTCTGCAAGAGATATCAGGGTTTTCTTAAGATACGCCCTGATATGGCTGTCATACTCTGAAGTAAGGGCAAAGACATCAACAGCAAGCTGCGCGAGTATATCTTCTGAGATAGTACCATTATTACCGCTAAGCTCTCTTATTATAGCGCCATACTGCTTAGAGTTTGTCACAACAGCGACTGAGGAATAATTTTTAGCTGCTGAACGCAACATTGAAGGGCCACCTATATCTATATTCTCTATAGCCTCGGCTATGCCTACACCCGGTTTGGCTATGGTCTTTTTGAATGGATAAAGATTAGAAACAACCATATCTATAGGTTCTATGTTATGAAGCTTGAGCTGCTCCATGTGCCCTGGCCTGGTCCTTGAAGCAAGCAACGCCGCGTGTATCTTAGGATGCAGTGTCTTGACTCTGCCGTCAAGCATCTCAGGAAAACCCGTTACCTCTTCTACAGTCTTTACCTTTATACCCAGGGAGGCTATAAAACGCGCGCTGCCCCCTGTCGATATTATCTCTACGCCTAACCTATGCAGCTCTTTTACAAGCAAATCTAAATCAGTCTTATCAGAAACACTTATCAGCGCCCGTTTAACAGTCAGCATCTTTAAACTCCTTATGTATATATTAGTATAGTAATCTGAAAAATCACATACAGCTATGAAAGAAGCGCGCGAAACGCATACTTCATAGCATAAGAAACAAAAATTATACCATACTATAATGATAAAATCAAAAGAAAAAACGGGTA
>CAZGAS010000041.1:0-11710 GCA_964523875.1 uncultured Planctomycetia bacterium
TTATACCAGAAATCAGTGTTGCACTAGTAACTTGAGTCTAGCCTGTCCCTAATAAGAGAAGGTATCTGTCAGAGAATTTCAATGTAAATGGTTAAGTGGGGGTTGTACCTTTTTAACTTCAAATCAAGCTAATTTTCAAGCAAAAACTTTAAATCTTGTTACCAAAGGATACACTTTAGTATACATCATGTTTTTACATCCGCATAGATTTTTCTATTGATAATTAATACTTATAATGATAGAATAGCCTTCCGTATGAGACATATAGCCATCTTTATAATAATCTTATCAGCTTCCTTCAGCGTATTTCTTAGCCCACTCTTCGCGGCTGGCGAGATAAGAAAGCTTACAGGCCTATCTGCCAGTATGGACAGGATGGCCAAAGAAGAGAAGGCAGAAGGAAAAAACTACCAGAAAGCAAAAGAGTTTATTCAGGGTACTGAGATAGCAAAAGGCCTTTCAGGAGATGAGATTAAAAAGCAGTGTGGTAATCCTGTAGTAGAGGCAGATAATGGCCTAAGATGGGTCTACAAGCCGCCAACCTCCACTTTTTTTAAGGGTGAAAAGATATATTTCTTTTTTAACAGTGATGGCAAGCTTAGCGATTGGGAGCAGGTATATCAGGATTAATCTTGTAAATCTGTAAAATTTTGCTTGACTAGATACTAACTAATGTGTTAATCATATAATGTTATGAAATTAATAGACAAGGTAGCTATAGTCACAGGAGCGGCAAGGGGCATAGGAAAAGAGATAGCTCTTGCCTTAGCCAATGAAGGCGCAAATATAGCAATATGCGATGTAGACAAAAATGCGCTTGAACAGGTTAAATCTGAGATAGAAGCCCTGGGCAGGGAGTGCTTTATCGCGGTTATTGATGTTGGAAAGACTGATTCCTGTGAGGATATGGCTAATAAAACACTTGACAAATTCAGCAGAATTGATATACTCGTCAACAATGCCGGCATTACCAGAGACGCGTTACTAATGCGCATGAAAGAAGTTGACTGGGATGCGGTTCTTACCGTAAATCTAAAAGGTGCTTTCAATTTCACAAAAGCGGTTTGTAGGACAATGATTAAGCAGCGGTGTGGCAGGATAGTCAATATCGCTTCAATTATCGGGATTATGGGGAACGCGGGCCAGGCTAATTACGCCGCGAGCAAGGCTGGACTTATAGGGCTTACCAAGAGTAGCGCTAAGGAGCTGGCTTCGCGAGGTGTAAATGTTAACGCGATTGCCCCCGGTTTTATCCAGACTCTTATGACAGATAAGCTTACAGATGAGCAAAAAGAGACAATGTTGAAGCTTATACCTCTTGGGTCTTTAGGCAAGCCAAAGAATGTCGCGGATCTCGTTTTATTTTTGGTTAGTGATGCTTCATCATACATAACAGGTGAGGTAATAAAGGTTGATGGTGGCATGGTAATGTAAGCCAACAACATGAGTTACGCCTGCCGGTAGGCAGGGAGTAGCCGAGGACGAAATGTCCAGAAAAGCATGCCCTGAGTAAAGCCGAAGGGTGCCGAGAGCTTTGCGAACGGTCAAAAGAGACGTAACTCATAAGTGTGAGTTTGCGCCGTAGGCGCATCAGCATTTGGCTGATATTCTGAGAATACGACGAAAAGGAGCATTCGAAGGATCTAAAAAGTATGGAAAGCTAGATTTTTCGGTTTATGCCTTTAGAATGATAGTAACAATAAGAAAAGGAGGAAGTAATATGGCAACAGATGAAAAGGTAAAATCAATCATTGCAGAACAGTTGGGCGTTAAGCCTGATGAGGTGACTTCAGAGGCATCTTTTATTGATGACCTGGGTGCTGATTCTTTAGACACAGTAGAGCTTGTTATGGCTCTTGAAGAGGAATTTAGTATTGAGATACCAGATGAAGACGCAGAAAAGATGAGCAAGGTCTCAGAAGCTATCAAATATATTGAGAGCAAAGTTTCCGCAAAAAGCTAATCTTAAATCCCCGCTAATATATAAATGAAAAGACGCGTAGTTATTACAGGCCTTGGTATAGTATCTCCGATAGGCAATGGTAAAGATGAATATTGGCAAGCTCTAAAAGCCGGCAAAACTGGTGTATCTGAGATAACCAGTTTTGATGCCTCTGCTTATACTTCCCGTGTTGCGGGAGTAGTGAGGGATTTTGACCTTACTCCTTATATGTCTAAAAAGGATATAAAGAGAAGTGATAGGTTTACTCAATTTGCCATTGCCGCGGCTAGGATGGCTTTAGAGGATGCGAATCTTGATATTTCCACCATAGATCCTTATAAAGCAGGCGCTGTTATAGGCTCTGGCATAGGTGGTATTCATACTATCGAGAAAGAGCACCAGGTACTGATAAACGATGGCCCCTCCCGTGTATCCCCATTTTTTATTCCAATGATTATAGTGAATATGGCAGCAGGCATGGTTGGTATCAACCTTGGGATAAAAGGGCCTAATTCCTGTTCTGTAACAGCTTGTGCATCTGGTAACCACTCTATTGGTGAAGCATTCAGGACTATACAACATGGATATGCTGATATTATGTTTTCAGGAGGAAGCGAAGCCGCTATAAGTCCTATGGGAATAGGTGGTTTTTGCGCGGCTAGGGCGTTATCAACAAGGAATGATGACCCTCAAAAGGCATCGAGGCCGTTTGATGCCCAAAGAAATGGTTTTGTAATGGCCGAAGGTTCAGGGATTGTACTCTTAGAGGATTATGATCACGCAAAGAAAAGAGGCGCTAATATCTATGCTGAGGTTATTGGTTATGGCATGAGTTGTGATGCGTACCATATGACAGCACCCAATCCAAATGGGGAAGGCGCTGTAAGGTGTATGCAGGAATCGTTGAAAGACGCGAATGTAAAGCCTGAAGAGGTGGGCTATATAAATGCCCACGGAACATCAACAGTGCTTAATGACGTGATGGAGACAAAGGCTATTAAACTGGTATTCGGTAAGCGCGCTAAAGATATACCAATAAGTTCTACCAAATCAATGACAGGTCATATGCTTGGTGCCGCTGGCGGAGTAGAGCTTGCGGCTACCGCTTTAACAATATTAAATAGTGTTGTACCTCCAACTATTAATTATGAATACCCTGACCCGGATTGTGACCTTGATTATGTGCCTAATAAAGCCAGGGAGATGGAAGTTGACATAGCTATATCTAATAGTCTTGGTTTTGGCGGACACAATGCTACAATCGTGATAAAAAAGATTAAAGATTAGCAATTAAAGAAACTTGAAATAAGTGTTCGAAACTGTTACCAAACCAAAGAGGACAGTGGGCTGTATTCTGCTCCCTGTCCCCTTTGGTTTGGTAACAGTTTCAAGTTTATTTGTTTTGAAAGAGAGCTATACACTAAAGGAGAAAAAATGGATTACCTATTAACTGAAGAGCAGAATATGATTAGGGATCTTGCGCGCCAGATAGCGGATGAGAAGATACGCCCTGTTGCCGCTGAATACGATGAAAAAGAGGAATTTCCTTGGTCCATACTCAAGGTTATAGCAGAGAGCGACCTCTCAGGTATTTATATCGAGGAGGCATATGGTGGCATGGGCGGCGGTATAACAGAACTTTGTATAGCCACTGAGGAGTTTTCAAAGGCATGTGGCGGTATAGCTGTTAGCTATGCGGCAAGCGCGTTGGGATCGTACCCGATTATACTTTACGGTTCAGAAGAGCAGAAGAAGAAATATCTTCCTGACATCGCCAGTGGTAAGAAATTGGCTGCTTTTGGATTAACAGAAGCTAGTGCGGGAAGTGACGCGGGTGCTTTAAGTACTACAGCTATCAAAGATGGCGATTATTACATTCTAAACGGTGTAAAACAATGGATTACAAATGGCGGTGAGGCTGAAACATATACTATTGTAGCCATGACTGACAAATCAAAGGGGAGCCGTGGCGCAAGTACTTTTATTGTAGAAAAAGGCACACCTGGTTTTGAATTTGGCAAAAAAGAGAAGAAGCTTGGTATAAGGTCTTCGACTACAAGAGAATTGATATTCACAAACTGCAAGGTACCTAAAGAGAACCTTTTGGGCAAAGAAGGCCTAGGTTTTATAGTAGCTATGAAGACATTTGATAAGTCACGTCCGGGAATAGGCGCGCAGGCTGTTGGTATAGCTCAGGGCGCGCTTGACCACGCGCTAAGATATGCGAAGGAACGCGTCCAGTTTGGAAAGCCTGTAACAAGTTTTCAGGGTATACAGTTTATGTTAGCTGATATGGGTACACAGGTAGAGGCTGCCCGGGCTCTTGTTTATTCAACCGCTAAGCTGATAGATTCCGGAGCAAAGGATATATCAAAGTTATCCGCTATGTCAAAGCTCTTTGCCTCGGATGTCGCTATGAAGGTTACTACAGACGCCGTTCAGATATTTGGCGGTTATGGTTATATGCGAGAATATCCTGTAGAGAAATATATGCGTGACGCGAAGATTACACAGATATATGAAGGCACGAATCAGATACAGCGGAGTATTATAGCGTCAGAGATGATTAAGGAGATGCTGAGGAAATAGCAGTTATCTATGAATATTATAGTATGTATAAAACAGGTACCAGATACCGCTAATGTAAAGATAGACCCGCAGACTAATACCTTGATCCGCGAAGGCGTTGAGTCCATAATAAACCCCTTTGATATGTATGCTATTGAGGAGGCAGTACGCACTAAGGAGAAGCTAGGCGGCAATATAATCGTTATTACAATGGGTCCTCCACAGGCAGAGGCCGCTCTCCGCGAGGCTATATCTCTGGGTGCTGATGAAGGTATCCTTGTTTCTGACAGGGTCTTTGCGGGAAGTGACACATGGGCAACAAGCTACACCCTTGCATGTGCTATAAGAAAGATAGGCAAATTTGATATTATATTTTGCGGAAAACAAGCAGCGGATGGCGATACAGCCCAGGTAGGCCCGGGCATATCGATGCATCTTGATATCCCGCAGGTTACATATGTGAAGAAGATAGAAGATCTGACAACAGATAAGGCGAAGGTTGAGCGCATGACAGAAGAAGGCTACGAAATTGTAGAGACACCCTTGCCTGTTTTATTTACAGTTGTAAAGGAGATTAATGAGCCGCGGATACCTTCGTTAAAAGGTAAGATAAAGGCCAAATCCGCGCAGATAAAGACCTTGATGGCGAAAGATCTCGATGCTGATGAGAAATCATTAGGGTTAAATGGCTCACCGACACAGGTTGTGAAGATTTTTACTCCTCCTCCGCGTGAAGGGGGAGTAATGCTTGCGGGTTCTACACAAGAGATAGTAGATAAGTTAGTGGAAGTCCTTAAGGACGAATGTAAAAGTAAGATATAATCATGGGTATAGAGATAATTACAGAGCAGTGCGTTGGCTGTCAGGCATGTTTGAAGGCATGCCCTTTTGGCGCGATAAGCTTGGAAGGAAATCTCGCTGTTATAGATTTTGATAAATGCACTTTGTGCGGGGCCTGCGTGGATTCATGTAAATTTGACGCTATACTATTAAGAAAAGAAGAGGCAGCTCAGAGGGATATAGCAGCTTATAAAGGTGTTTGGGTCGTTGCGGAGCAATACAAAGGCAATATACAGAGCATTACTTATGAGCTTCTGGGTAAGGGCAGAGACCTTGCTGATAAATTAGGTGTTGAGCTATGTGCCGTGCTCTTAGGCAAGGATATGCGAGCAAAAACAGATGAGCTGATACATCGCGGCGCCGAAAAAGTGTATATCGTGGATTCACCAAAACTTGCTCAATATCAGAGTGAGCCTTATTCCAAGGTTATTATTGAGCTTATAAATGAGTATAAGCCGGAGATTGTATTATGCGGCGCTACATCAACAGGACGTTCATTAATAGCGAGGGTTGCGGTAAAGATCAATGCCGGTCTTACAGCGGATTGTACAGGTCTTGACATAGACCAGGAAAAGGGGCTTTTTTTGCAAACACGCCCTGCTTTTGGCGGAAATATAATGGCTACTATTATCTGCCCGAATCATAGGCCCCAGATGGCGACTGTAAGGCATAAGGTTATGAAAGAGGCTGAGGTTGATACTTCAAGGAGCGGAGAAGTTATCGAGAAGACTTACAGTGAGAGCGTATTATCATCAAGAACAAAAGTAGTCAATGTAATAGAAGAGGAAGGTCAATCAGTAAATCTTTCTGAGGCAGATATAATAGTGTCAGGAGGAAGAGGCCTGGGTAAGCCAGAAAACTTTGCCCTCCTGCATGAGTTGGCAGATGCGATAGGCGGCGCTGTAGGAGCTTCACGCGCTGCTGTTGATGCTGATTGGATAGTATACTCACACCAGGTTGGCCAGACAGGCAAGACGGTCTGCCCAAAGATATATATATCATGTGGTATATCAGGTCAAATACAGCATTTGGCAGGTATGTCCTCTTCTGATATTATTATAGCTATTAATAAAGATCCTGACGCGCCTATATTTAAGGCCGCGAATTATGGTATAGTTGGTGACCTTTTTGAAATAATCCCCGCTCTTACAAAAAAGATTAAATCTATTCTTAATACCTGAAACAGTTCCTGAAAATAGTTTTAAAAACCACGTTGTTTAATCTTGACAACCCGCCGATATTTTGCAATAATAAAATAGTACTCGGTGGGGTCATTATACGTGCCTGCTTTTATCCGGCAGGTGGCTCGTTATGAACCTGCCTAATAAGCGGGGTTTTTTATTGACAACTTAATAAAACACTATAAATCAGGAGGAACAATAATTGTACCTCAAAAAAATTGAATTGTTTGGATTCAAATCTTTTGCTAATAAAACAACTCTTAGCTTTGAGCCCGGTGTCGCGGCTATAGTAGGCCCTAATGGCTGCGGAAAATCTAATATCAGCGACGGTATGAAATGGGTTCTTGGAGAACAGAGCGCTAAGGAATTGCGTGGCTCAAAGATGGAAGATATAATATTTAACGGTACTGATAATACCGAGGCTGTTAATCTCGCCGAGGTCTCCCTGACATTCTCTAATATTGACCGTACTCTCTTAGTAGATTATGATGAAGTTATAATCACAAGAAGGGTTTTTCGTTCAGGTGAAAGTGAATATCTGTTAAACAAGACACAGGTGCGGCTTAAGGATATAACAGCGCTTTTAGCCGGTACCGGTATTGGTGTAAGCTCATACTCTATAGCTGAGCAGGGTAAGATGGATCGCGTACTTCACGCGAAGCCTGAGGACCGCCGCGAAATTTTTGAAGAAGCCAGTGGAATAACAAAATATAAGACCAAGAGAAAAGAGGCGTTAAATAAGTTAGAACATACAGAAGTTAACCTTGTCAGGATAGCGGATATTGTAAATGAAGTAAGGCGCCAGATAAATTCTATTGAAAGGCAGGCCCAGAAGGCGGAAAAATTCCGTGTACAATTTGATACATTGAAAAATCTTGATATTAAACTGGCTTTACATGAGTATAACGAGGTTAGGAATCAGGAGAAAGATAAAAAAGATAGCACAGGTTCCCTTAAGCAAAAAGAAGGGCATCTCTCTTTAGAGCTTAATTTGCAGCAGGATGAATTACGTATATATCGTGAAAAGATAAATTCATTTGACGAGACCATAGCGGAGACAAGGCAATCCGCGTCCGAAGTATCAGGCGCCATAGAGATGCAAAAGAATAGCATCAGGGTGAATACCGAACGTATAGAAGAGTTAAAGCAGCGTTCTGAATCGCTCATGAAAGAGATAGAGGAGATTGCCAGGAGAAGCTCTGAGATGCGGAAAAAGATATCTTCCGTGGAATATGAGTTTAATATGATAGATGATGAGCGTGAGAAAAAGCAGGCGCTTCTAGCTGACACGGAAGAAGGGCTGGATAATATATCCAACATTATAAAAGAGTGTGAAAAAGCTATATCTGAAAGTAAGGTCTCCACAATGGAGAATGCGTCACACCAGTCAAGGCTTAGGAATGAATTGAGCAAAATCTCAGCTGGTGTTGCTGCCGCCCTATCACGCAATCGCAGATTATGCATTGAGAAGGATAAGATTATAAAAGATAAGGACACGATCGAAGCGCGTTTACAGGCCGCGGAGACCACGTTTACAGAACAAAGAAAAGTCTTGGAAAATGTACTGCAGCTTTTACACTCCCTTAAGAATGCCTTTACCCAACTTGGCATTAACTTTAAAGAGAAGACGGATATTATAGATAAGATGAAGCAAAGGTTCGCTTCATCTAGTTCAAAGTTAGAGGTTTTAAGGGACCTTAAACAGAACCAGGAGGGCTTTTCTGAAGGAGTAAAGGCCTATATGGCGTTTATTGAAAATAACCCCCAACAGAAAGAGTTCTTTGTAGGTGTGGTGGCTGATATGATAGAAGCGAAGGAGAGTCTTATAGGTCCGCTTGAATCTGTTTTAGGTGAAAAAAGCCAGGCTATAATAGTCAAAAACGCTTTGGCACGTCAAGAAGCGCTGGCATTTCTTAAGGAGAATAAAAAAGGAAGGGCGCAATTTATAGTCTCTGAAGAGATACCTGAGATTTTGGGTGAAGAGCATGTTATATGCCCTGTACCTGGCGCGACAAAGCTGTCTGAGCTTATAGGCACAAGAGATGAAGGCAGGGATATACTGGACTATCTGCTCAAGGAGATATATTTAGTTGACAAGATACCTGATGATACCAGCCATTTAAGTTCTTCTATGGTATTTGTTACAAAAGAAGGCGATATGAAAGGCGGTATTATCTATTCCAATGGCTCAAATGTTGCTGATGAATATACCAGCATCATAGGGCGAGACGCGAAGATAAGAGAGCTTTCACAGGAGGTCGGTGACCTTAAGGGACAGATATCTGTTTATGAACAAGAGCATTCTAGTATGGCATTCAGGCTTGAACAGATGAAAAAGGATGTTGCCAGCCAGGAAGATGTCGCAAAGAGGGAAGAGATAAAGCTTCATGAAAAAGAGTCTGAAAAGACAAAAGTTATAGAACAAAAAGATAGGTTACAGGAAGAGTTGGATCTTATAGAGCTTGAATTAGATGAGATAACTGAGGAAGAGGCAGGGCTTAAGCAGAGAGAGGAATCATTGAATATAGAGTTAGTAGGTCTCGAAACAGAGCAGGGCAAGGTAGAGGCCTTTATGGGCCAGAACCATGAGGCAATTCTTCAACAAGCTGCCAAAAAGGAGAGAAGTGTAGTATCTCTAGCGGAGTTGCGGACACAGATGTCACTTGTTGCTGAAAAATATGATTCACAGAATGCTTCTCTTAATATGCTGAAGGAGTCATTGCATAATGAGGATAAATCAGTCTCAGAGAGAAAGAATCAGCTTGAGGATGCTCATGCGAAATCTTCTTCATTATCAGCGGATATTGAAAACGCAGGTAAAGAGACCGCAGCCTTGACAGAGAAGCTTGCTGTTGTTAGCGAAGAGCTTGTAAAGCTTCAAGGCCAGAGAGTTGCGGCGTATGCCCAGGTAGAGGAAAGGGAGAAGAAGACTCACGCTATGCAGAAGGACCTCGATGAGCTTAGAAGCGGCATATCAAATTTTCATTTAAATATAAGCGAACTTACGTATAGAGCCAGCAGCATTAAAGAGAGAATAGAATTAGCGTACAAGGTTGATCTTGATCAGGAGCAGGCTGTATTTGAGGGCACACAAGACTTTCAACAGATATCTCAAGAGGTAGAGGCCTTAAAGGCAAAGATAGATAAGATGGGCCATGTTAATCTTGTCGCGATAGAAGAGCATAAGGAATTACAGGAAAGGTACGATTTTTTAAGTAGCCAACAGGGAGACCTCATAAGCGCGAAAGAATCCCTTCATAAGGCGATAAACAAGATAAACCGCACTACAAGGAAGATGTTTATCGAGACATTTGAACAGATACAGGTTGCCTTTAAAGAGTATTTCAAGCTTCTGTTTGGCGGTGGCGCGGCAGAGCTGTTTCTTATGGACCAGGCTGATATACTCGAGAGCGGTATTGAGATCGTGGTTCGTCCTCCGGGGAAAAAGCTTCAATCCATCTCATTGTTATCAGGAGGCGAGAAGGCCCTTACATCTGTAGCGCTTTTATTCGCGCTTTTCAAGGTAAGGCCTACCCCGTTTTGCATTCTGGATGAGATAGACGCACCTCTGGATGAAGCCAACATAGACCGTTTTAGTAGGATGCTGCAGGAGTTTATAAAAACAACGCAATTTATTATTATTACGCACAACAAAAAAACCATATCTGTATGTGATCTTATGTATGGTATCACAATGGAAAAATCAGGTATATCCAAGATAGTTTCGGTCCAGCTCGTAGATGATGAGAAGATAGCTCAGAGAAAGAAAGTTGCCGAAGAGGCGGTAATAAATAAGCTTAAACAGGATGCCGCGGAAACGGTTCAGGCACAGGTATCGGAAGAACCGGTTATAGATGGTAAGGCCTAACAGCTGTTAACTCTGTTTTTCCCTTCATGTTTTGCGTTATAGAGCGCTTCGTCAGCTTTTTTGATAAGGTGCTCTTTTTTTTGTGCGTCCACAGGAAAAGACGCTAATCCCGCGCTTACGGTAAGAGGCGGGAAAGATCTATCTTTTTCAGCACGCTTAAAAGTCTTTTCTATAACTTGCCTTAATCTTTCTACAATATGAAATGAGCCTTCCTTGTCTATACCAGGCATAATAATCGCAAACTCCTCGCCACCATACCTGCATACAAGGTCCTGACTGCGAGTACTTTTTTTCAACATAGACGCGACTTCACGAAGGGCAGCATCTCCTTTTTGGTGGCCAAGGATGTCGTTATATATTTTAAAGTTATCTAGGTCTATCATCGCTAGCGTAATACTGGATTTTTGTGATCTGGAAATTTTTATGGCCCCTGACAGACTGTTTTGAAAATACCCGTGGTTCCACAGTCTTGTCAAGGAATCGGTATGCGCCTGGAATTTTGTAGTTTCATATAGGTGGGCGTTTTCTATCGCGAGGCCTGCCTGATTCGCGAACATAGTAAGTATACGGACATCATCCTTTGTGATGGGCTTCTTTGTTGTCATGTTATCTACCATTAGAACGCCCTGGGTCTCATGTTTTCCTTTAAGGGGTACAGCCGCGAAAAGATCTACACGAAGTTTATCAAGAATCGGGTCTGATATCTTTTTCCGCGCTGGTCTGGATGTAATCTCAAAATTCATGCCTTCAAGCGTACACATTGTGAGTATTCCACCACTTTCATTTAAGGGTAGCCTTATCTTCTTAACAATGTTATTTAGGGGTGCTCTTATTACGTGGCTATCTATCCTATGGAACATATCAACTATCTTATCAAGGTGCAATTTTTCTTCCTCAATCTTTTGCCATACAGCATATGCTTCCTCAGCGCTGATGGACCCTATGGCCATAACACCTTCAAGCGCTGAGCGGTTTTTATTGACAAGAAAAAGCATTGCCCTGTTAAAACCAAGGCCTTCATGTGATGTTACAGCGCTCAAAATAACATAGAGAACTTCAGGCATGTTCAGGGTTGTCCTCATCGCGTTTGATATTTCGTATAAGAACCAAAGCTCTGATTTGGTTTTCTGCAAATCTTCTTTTAATTTTTTAATTTTATTATCCATGGTAAACTTTATTATATAACGATGTTTGTTATTGTCAAGTTGCAATTATTAAAAACAAGCCCGTTTCTTGAAAAAAGGCAGGCCGGACTTTGATCATGCAACTAAAAGTGTGTTCTTTTGAAGATTAGCCTCATTTTTAATCTCA
>CAZGAS010000042.1:0-11631 GCA_964523875.1 uncultured Planctomycetia bacterium
AAATGGATTCAACATCAACAGGCAGGGCTATTTTGCGCGCAGAGCAGGCAATTGATGCCGCTCCTACCAAAATTTATAGGGCTATTCTGGGCGCAGGAAAGGCAATTGGTGCCGCTACTATCAAAATCTATAATGATCCAGGAATGATATTAACGGGATTAAGTGAGGCTGGTTCCTTTGTCTGGAATGATGCGTTAGTACCTGTTGCTAAATTAGCTTATGACGGAAAATTGCCCGATGCTATTGTATATGCTGCAGAAACAATCATAGGATCGGTTGTTACAGGAACTCTCGATTTGTTTATAGGTGTGTCTGTTTCTGCGTCTTGGCTAACAGGCGGAAGTGTAGGTGACTTATTGAATCTAATAGGAGTTGATAATCAACTTAATCAAAACTGGTATAATGAAACGCAGAAAACTGTAACAGGCAGTAAAATTAGTGAATTTAGTATAGCTACAAGCGAACATGTTATAAAGCCTGTAGCTGGTTTGATTGCCGGTGGATGGGTTGCAATTTTTAGTTTAGCATTTCCTCAATTTGCTAGTACCGCAATTGAAATGATAGATTATGGAAAAAACGAATTTCAATTGCAGGCGGCTTTTGATGCAGCCATGACTATTTATTTTGTTGGTTCAATGCTCAGATGGGGACTGATAAGCATGACTGAATCTATATATAGTGCTTTTGTTCCGGCCGTAACTAGTACAAGTGTTGTTGCAGGCACAAGGATTGGCAAGGCCCTGTTATCAGTAGCGTCAAATTACCCTAATTTATCTGCTATGACAATAGGCGCGGTTGTTTATGGCACAGCAGGACAGATAATTGCGATAACTACAGAGGGCAGATGGCTTACTTTTGCAGAAACAGTAAGTCAGATGTTCGATGGCGCTGCCGTAGCGTTGCTTTTGCGTTTAGGTGTAACGCGTATTGGTAAGGCTTTGTATAACAAAGGAATTACAGCAAATTCGATATGGGGACAACAAATTGTAGATGGTTTTGTTGCGTTTGGCAAAAATCCCGCTATGTTTAACGAAGCGGCATTGAAGGCAGTCGGTAACTTTATTATGATCAGCCCATTTTTCACGATAGCAGGCAGTATTGTTCATCCTCTTTTTGAAACACTTTTCCATGGCAAGGAATTTAAATACGAATGGCCAAGCTGGAGAAACTTCGTAGCGGAGGCAGCGGGAATGGCAAAAATGGGTTTGTGGCTTGGTCCGGTAATCGGGATATTCCAGATGTCTACTCAGACGGCAAGAGGACTTGCCAGCAGGGTGAGCGAGAATTTAGCGTATAGAATAGAAGCAATGTTTAGCAGGCATACTATAACAGATTTTACAAGAGGCTTATTTACCAGGAATCCAAAGGCCTTAGCGGACATACTTACAGATGCAAGTAAAATTAATACAGGTATTTCAAGGGGTATCTTAGCCGGCGCGTCAATAACAGCAAAAATAAACAGCGCGATATTTATCTCAGGTGTACTTGCTTTTGTCGAGGAGTTATCATACACTATTATGGTCAAGATATTTAGAATGGATGCAGGAGAAAACAGCTTTGCGAGAAAATTAGCAGGCCTGATTGCCTTTGCCGCGCTATTCTTCCTGCCAGCCCCAAGGAAGTTTAATCCTAATGCGCAAAAAGCATTAAGGATGTTTAAAAAGGTTGAGCAGAGTCTAGAGTCTAAAAATGCTATACTCAATGAGCGAACTAAGCAGATCAAGGAAATTTTAAACAAGCAGGATATGTCAAAGTTTAGAGGATATGAAAGAATTACTGTAAACGAGATATTGCAAGCTATAATGTTAAGAAGCCCGGCTAATATAAAGGCTATAGCAGAATCTAATGGGGATAGGGAAATAGGCTCTATAATAAAGTCGCTTGATACAACAGTCTTAAGCAGGGTTAAGGTTTCTGAGCTACCAGAAGTGCTTAATGCGGCTAATGCTCTAAAAATTGAAATAGATGCAAGGGAATTAGCAAGGGAATTAGCAGCAGAAAGGACAATGTCTATTGAATCAGCCAGGGTAAAGGCAAGGGAAGAGCTTAAGGCAGATAAAAATGGAATACTTATGCCTTATTTAAGATATTTATTAAAAATACAGCAAGTAAGGCTTGATGTAAAACAAAAATATGAGGTCCTAGGTGTTTTTCAAAATATTACGCTTGTAGCAATAAGAGATATGATTGTTAAAAATAATAAAAAAAATACAAGCTTTGCGGAAAAGAGTTTTTGGGATGTTGTGTCAAAGTTTAAAGAAGTTTGGTATACAGTTAGGGATGCGGCAAAACTATCCCGCATTGAAACGGGAGAGAGCATTTCTATCAAAGAAAGCTATAGAAATGCTGCCAGAGATCTCGTGATAATAACAGAAAAAGAAAGTCTAGAAAACGTAAAAAATGAATACTCCAAGAACGTAATAGAGTTAGCGAAAAAGCCAGTTAAGCAGCAGGCTGATATGGGGCAAAAATATATTGGCATGGTAGGTTTTAAAACCAGTCGAATTAGGAGGGCTTTGGATTGGCTATTCAATAAAGCAAACATACGAAAAGCAGAAACACCTGAACAGGCATGCAAAGATGCAGTGGTTGCGCTTAAGAAGGCCTTTGCTGACACACCTGAGAATACAGCAGTAGCAATGAGAAACCATAGGATAGCGTTAAACAATTTATTGCTGTCACAGCGTTCAAATCCGACTTCTGAAGGTAATAAGCATCTTAAGGAAATGCAGGAGGATTATGAGTCAATTTATGGCTTTAAAGATCCCATATACCTTTCTAATCGTATAAAAGGTTTGGAGCAGGAGACCAAGGATCTGAAAAAGGAAATAAAAGAGCTAGATCAAAAACATAGTACAGATGTAAAAGAAACAGAAAGATTACAAGACTATGAAAAAGAATTAAAGCGCGCGCAAACAGAATTGAAATTCTTCGCAGGAAAATATGACACCCTGCTAAAAGGAAATGGTATAGATGGCGGCATAGTAGGGCTTGCTCGGGAAAAACAAAAATATATAACGGATCAGGTAAGGATGTTAAGTCCGCAAGACAAAACCTCAAAATATTTTAAAGTAATCGAAATAAAATATAAAGTAGCTGAAATAAAGGAATCAGCTGACATGCGGTTTGACGGCATAGGAAGGCTCGTAGAGTTGAATCGCATAAAGTTAGAGGCAAAAATTGCTCTCGTAGAAAGACAGGTAGATATTGCGGCAAAGCAGAAGGCCGTATTAATAATGAGGGATATGCAGGCACCATTAACAGAAAAAGTTTTAAGCCTATATGCAAAGAAAATCACAGATAAATCCATAGATAAAGCAGCAAAAACAGAGGCGCTTGAGAAGTTGAAGGATACAACGATAGAGTTTGACGGTAAAAAAATGACGATTCAAGAAGCCAGGGTCCGTTATCAGGAATTATCTGCAGAAGTCAACAGGATACAGTCAGAGCACACCCATTCAAACATAGGCAAACAGCAGCTAGAGACCCTTCTTCTTACAGAGTTGAGCTTACGCATAAAGGTACTTAAAAGAAAAGGCGACAAGGCGAAAGATGCATTAAATGAGATGTATGAGATGATGACTAAGGCGCGTATTGATATACTGGGCGAGACGCAGCTGTTAGGTAAGAAGGTCTCAGCTATTGATCCTGCAAAAATAGCACTCAGCAAGGCCGAGCTTAAGTATGTACGAGAATCTAATTACACGAGCACCATAAGCAGGTTAAGAGACCTTGCTTATGGTGATAGGCTGCTTCCTAGACAGCAATACATGCAAATTGATAATAACGCGTTTGAGTTATCAGGTCAAGGCAAAAAAAATATGTTTAGAGTGAAAATAAAAGAAGACGCAGGTATGAGTGATGACATGAAAAGAGAACTTGAAAAAGATATAAAAGTAATAAACGAATTAATGAAAAAGTTTGAAGATGCAGTAGATCATCCACTTAGCTGGATAAGAGCGCAATCTGTGCTTAATATTGTGTGTTCTCATAATGCTGCGTTTGAGTTGGCAACGGGCTTTGGAAAGACAACAATGGCCCCGCTTATGGCAGCGATAATTCTCAAGACAAGGCCCTATATCGAGAGGGTTATGATAGTGTGTCCTGATCCCGGGACAAGAAAAGATGCCTTTGATAAGTCTAGAGATATAGTTGACTATCTGCTTGGTAATGATAGCGTTACAGTAAAAGATGGCAAGCTCGAAAGGAGCGGCAGGGATATAGATACAAAGGTAATTGATCTTGATCAAGTCAATTCAAGGTCACCAAAGATGATTTATATTGCAGAAAAAGCAAAAGTCATATATACGGATATGTCAACATTGGGCTTTTTGCAGCAGAGTTTTATTGAAAGCGGAGGCAAGGACACCTTGTTTAAGATGCTTTCAAGAAAAACACTTATGCTTCAGGATGAGTTCCATACCGCGGCCCTTGAATCAACGCCTTATATAAAAGGCAGCAAAGAGGCGCCATTAGCGGACGCAATAGCTGAGGCTGCTGTGAAGGTAAGGGATTGGTTGTGGAATGAATCTGAAGCAAAAAGTTATCAAGAGCTTATGAGATGGATACGAATAAAAATGGTTGCAGAGGAATATTATGATGCAACGCTTAGTGCAAAGATGGATCATACTTTTCTTAAGGGGCATGAAAATGAACCTGTATTTAAAGCGCTCTATGAGAATAAATTCAGCAAGAGGGCGTTTGATGGATTTATGCAGGGAGCTAAGATGGAAATGAATATAGACTATTATAGTCTAACACAAGAACAATGCAGAGAGTTGGGCCTGTCAGAAGCCCAATATTTACACAGGATTGTTCCTAGTCATGATGGGCCGGCTCCAAGGATGTTTTTCAGTGATCCATTCCTTGCATCTGCCCTTGAATGTATGATAAACAAGAATAAGATAGGATCAGCGAAAGATCTTATCGCTGTGGTGAAGACAAGCCCTGTTTCAGTTCAGGCAACTTGGAAGCAGGTGATAACAAGCATTATTAATAACGGAGGCAGTGTAATTGGAATGACAGGGACATTACTGGGGGTAAAGGAGGCGATAGGTTTTGGTTATAATATACCCTCTATACTTGGAAAAAATATGGCAAATAAATATTTTTGCTCAATATCCGGTGCTAATCCCATACTTTCCGGTGAATTATTTACTGGAGGTGCAGGAAGCTTGTTTGATATATTTATAGATAATATGTCCACTAATGGTAATAGGGATATAATAGTGTTAAACAATATGCGCAGAATAGGTTCCGGCATACCGGAAAAGGCGCTTGCAAAAGCCGCAAAGCAGCAAAACTATCTTATTGTTGAAAGGACTCCTGGTGGAAGCTGGAAAATAACGAAAGATGGCGTAAATCTGTTAGCAAAGTACGCGCCTGAGGTCAGTTCGCTTGTTGCAAGGATCTTGTTTATGAGAGGCGAGGCTAACCAAGCGTTGCTAAATGAATCGCTTAAAAGAGAGGCAGGAGCAAGTTACGATAAGGCTCAGCAAGCATTTGCTGAAGTTGTAGAAAAGATAGGCAACCAGCGCCTTGTATGGTATATTGATCCAAGCGGAAATACAGGGCTTGACTTAATGGCTGTAAACGCGCGCTTTGTGCATCTTCTTGACACACATACTACAATGACACAAGCCTTGCAAGGGCTTGGCCGCGATAGAGGCTTAAGGTTTGATAATGGTGATATCAGCGAGTATCTATTTAATCAGAAACGAATCTATATGATAGACTCAAAAAAAGCAGACAACACAATATCGAGTTATGAAATAGGGGATCTTTTTAGTAAACTTAATTACAATGAGCAGAAAGCTACCAGGCGGTCAAACTATGATGTTGCAATTCAGTCGATAAGAGATGTTCCTACAAATATAATAATGCGGATGATGGCAAACGCAAAAACAGAAAAAGAGCTGGGCGTGTTAAGAGAGTGGCTCCAGCATTACCAGACACAGCAGACGCTTGAAACAGAATTACTAGCCTCGCCGCATAAGCCGCTTTCCGCATTACAAAAAGCAGTTATGGGGACGCAGGATTTCATAAATAGATTTAGCGCTAATGTTGCAGATACTAAAGTAATGAGAAAACCCGTGACAGATGTTGAAGGAAAGACAACATATCCGCTGACAGCAGCAATAATGTTATCACCATCTAGCAGGTTATTGCTTAAATCAGCTGCCCAATACAAGCCAGAGGAAATTATGAAAATGCTTACGCTCAATACATACAAGGTTCAAACATCAGGTAGGCAGGAAATATCAAACCTAAAGAGTATATTTAGCTATGAAAATCTACCAGATCTTATAAGGAGAATAAATTCAACTATCACCCTGGATAGCTTGTCTAATACAGTAGAGGCCGGGGGCTTTGGAATGAGTCCGCGTTCTGTAACGAGAATAATGGAAACGGTTATCGAGAAGCCGGGTACGATCACCGCTTCTATGGAGGAAATTGGCAAGGCGACTACAACTTTATATTATGATAGAGTAGAAGGCATCAAGATGATGACAGCAATAATGCTTCAGCACGCGTCAGATTCAGAGATTACTCCTGTATTATTACAAATTCAAAATGCGTGTAATAACGATGAATCTACTTTGTCAATAATGAATAGTGTCTTTAGTGCGATAGCTAATTTAGACACAAGTGCGGCACGTCATGAGAAAGAATCTCTTGTGCAACTGTTTACGATGTTTATACCAGGGTTTAAGCTAGATGATATTACCCGCTTTACGCAATACTATTCTGCTGTGGGTGAGGTTGGAACATCCAGGGCAGTGTTGATAAGTACTCCGGGCGACTTTAAAACATTTATGGAGTATGGACAAGTATACGCCTCGGCAAAAGCGTTAGGGGTCATTATTGAGTCCAGCGTACGTCAATACAATGATTACCAGCAGGTTATAAGCAATAGGATAAGCTCTGCAAAAGATCTAGATGAGGATGAGCGCAGTTATATCCAGCAAATGGGTGCAAGAAGTTTATTGCACAGCTTGTTGAAAGAGTCAGGGCAAAAATATGCTGTCGGTCCCGCTCTTTCAAAACTGGATATGGCATCAAGACATGTAATGGCACGTTACGATGCGCAGGCAGATCTTAAGTATGAGGCAAGGTTTGGCAGGCGGATTGCCGGTAAGATTGCTATCGGGTATCATAATATCATGGAGAAGATATACTTGATGTCAGGAAGCCTTAATCTTGATAAAATATATGATAGTATCAATGAGACTGTTGAACCATTAAATATCAATGCTGAGCAGAAACAGCTATTGCGCGACAGCTTATCAGAGGTCTTGTCAGGTATCGATTCTTTCGACTTGCTCAAGATGACAGCTGTAGATGGCGCTGAGTCGATAAGCAGGCCCGTACGATTTGGATCAATTGCAGGACTTGTGGATATAATAAAACAGGTTTTAGTAGACAACACGAAAGGTGAAAACAGGATAACAGATGATGTGGACCTAAGTGAGATGGCAAGGAAACTTGGTTATAATGAAATAAGAAAGTTCTTAAGTTCGAATAATATTAAAGAACAGATAAGATACAGGTACGAACACTTTAGAGTTGATAAGCATGCTGATAGAATAAGAGAGGTTAGTGAACAGGTAGCTTTAAAACAGAAGGAATCAGATGCCTTGGGTCAGAAGCTGCTACTTGGATTCACTGCAAAGGCAAAGATCGCGTGGATTAATATGACCACACCACTAAGGTTAAGAGATTTAACGGCATCAGAAATGCGGATACGAGGTATTAACGGTGCCTTTGCTGTATTGACTGGTGTGGGAGCTGGTGTTGCAGCAACCAGCTTATTAGGAATAGGTGTTATTGTCTTTGCTATCGGGCTATCATCTGCATATGCTTCTTATGGATTATTCCGCAAGGCAGGGTTGGCTATTAACGCGAAAATATTATCTAAACAGTCTCGCGCAGATATTGCAAAAGGCCTTGCAAGCGCTATAAATGGAATTGATTTGAGACTGCAGTCTGAAGAAAAGACTGTAAGTTCACGTCAGTTGATTGAGGTTAAGTCACGTGCTGTAAGGCTGCTTAATGAATTTATATCAGAGGAAAATTTTGCCAAGAGACATGATTTGGCAGAAAAGCTTAATAGCATAAACATGTATATTGCTGATTATGACGCAGTTAGGACAGGGAAGATTGATTTGTACAAAGAAAAAGAATTGGAGAATCTCTTAAGCGAAAGAAAGAGAGAAGTATCTAAGGTGGAGTATGAAAAATTAATAGCTGAAAATAAAGATACTTTTGATGGGCTAATCGCAGAGATAAAAGAGATAGATAAAGAAATTGCCGATATTTCTACGCAGTCTGTTGCCTCTCAAAAAGCAGTATTAAAAACGTTAAGAGATAAAAAAGAGTTGATGATAGAGAAGCTTGATCAAGTTAACAACGATATAAAATCCAAACTTGACCGCAAGATGTATGAAGTTGAGCTTGAAGTGATTAAGGAGATACAAGCAGAAAAGCCAAGGTCCGGAGTTCCTTCGCTTGAAGATAGGCTGAAGAAACTCATAGAGCTATGGGTTAAGATAATGGGTGATGAAGTAGCCGAAGCCAAAATAGACAGCTATTTGGAGTTTGACAGGTATTCAGATGCCTTGCTTAGCAGAAATGCAGAGATAAGCTCAAACCAAGTCTTTAGAGTAGCAAGAATGCATTATGGGGTCAAAAATCCTACAGAGTCTGAGCATATCAGCCATTTAAGAAGATATGCAAGCATGGGCTCAGATTTTATTGCTCTTACTTTTGACAAAAACGGAATGCCTGTAATCCAGCAAGCAAAAGACAGCAGCAGGGCAGACACCCGAGAAGGCATAGCAAATGCAGAGCATGCTTTTACTGTGCTGAAGCTGCTCAAGGAGAATGCCGATGAGACAGGAGATCAAGAGCTTATTGAATGGTATGATACGTTAGTGAAAGCAATAAATGAAGGCTCCCCAGATGGGGTGCTGATACAGATATCGCCAGTCACAATGGGTGGTTCACTTGCTGAAAAAGCACAAGGCCTTAAGGTGCAATGCTCTGATGGAAAAATAAGACCCGTGCTTGCACTTTCACAAGGGTTTATCAACTCTGCGAATATGGCAAGGCGGATGGATGAAGATAAAGATAAAAGAGTTTCGGGGTGGTTTATATTACATCAATTACTACACGAGTTAGGTCATACCAATATAGAGAAAAACTATAACCTTGACACTATTGCCCAGGACTTCTCAGAAGAACTTGAAAATAAGGGCGTTGTTGATGCCCTTATGACAAAGATTGAATTCAGGATGACAGAGCTGAACAAGCAAGACGCTGATATTATATCATTAAGAGAGAAAGTAGATGCCCTGGTAGAAAAAATAGAGCCTGCAATGAGTAGCGGGGTAAAAGGTCATTATTCCTATCGCAATCTATATACCAGGTTAGCTGGCGATAGAAGGGTGTTGAGGTCTGACGCAGAGACGATGGATGCAATATATAAATCAACAATAGATCAATATATTGGCGAGGCGGAGGCAAAGGGTGAAGCTGGTGATTATGCAGAAGCATTATATCTGTTAAAAAATAATAATAAGCTGAGATCTGATATAGTTAATCTGGCTGGAAGCGATAATCGTATAAAATCTGAACCGACGCAATATAGATTATCAATAGAATCATTAGTAAAAGAGGTATTAACAGACTTTATAGCGCAAGTTAAGCTAAAAGCTGCAGAGAGACAGGAAGCAGAATCACTAAAAAAGACGCTTATTGAAGAAGAATTCCTTAAGGAAGAATATGCTAATGATGCAGACGAGTTTTTAAAAGCCAAGGAAGCCTATGAAAAAACGCAGCAAAAGGAAACGCAGAAGATTATTGATAAGATCCTCAAGCAAAAAGATGCTGAAAGAGAAGCTTCAAGAAAGATTATGACAGTCGCGCTTATTGCGGAAGGATTGCTTGCTGAATCTGATAGCAATAATAAAGCCTCTGTAGAAAAGTCGTTTAAAGCTTATGAGTTGTTATACAATATTTTTAGTACTTATCAGGAGAAAATGAGAGAGGGCATTACGCTGACACTAAAAAAGCATGGTTATCTTGGAGACGATACAACTGATTACAACAACGCAATTAAAGAAGCACAGGAAAGTGGGCACAGAGAAGTTAATATAGAGATGAATATAGTCGCTTTGGATGCCCAAGAAGAATACCTAAATAAGCCAATAAAGCAGTTAATAGATGAGGGATATATGCCATCTAATCATAATCTTGTTACGCTTAAAGATGAACAGAATGTAGCGAGTGAAGTGTATAATATGCTTGTACGGATAAATGAGGCAGCACAAGGAGGAAACTCTAAAGAAGAGCCTGGCCCTGTTTCTTCACAAGAAACGCCAAAGCAGTCTTCAGCAGGTACGTCTAAAGAATCAAAACGCCTGCTTGAAGAGGCACTGTCAGGAATAGAGGGCAGATATCCTGAGTATGCGGCTAAGATACGAAAGGTATTCGATAAATATGATAATGTTGAGATTGCTTCGCTTGTGGCTCGCAATGACGAGCTTGGTACAGTAAAAGATGATGGCACTATCGTCCTTCCTGTTGAGCTTATTGAGGCGATATGCCTGCTTAATAGCAGAGGCATAATTACCCTACAATCTATAATAGCCTATCACAATGCGCCTGAAAAAGAGAAGCTCTCTACACAGGCTAAAATCCTTGGTATAACAGAAAGCCAGATGGCTGATATGCGCGGAAATATTGTAAATCTTATGAATAGTCTTGAGAATATCAAGGCAAGTATTCAGACACCAGAGCAGAAAAAGGCACTGACAGATGCTATATACAGTATATTACATGAATTTGAGAAAAAAGGCGGTTCACTTGCTGAGATGAAACGTGATTTACTCAAGATAACCGATATGCCTCTGCGGGTAGCAAATGCGATACTTAATCCTGTATTTGCGATAATGAGCCAGGTGATAAAGCCCAGAATGACAGGACTTGAAACAACAGGTACCGTGACATACGGCGCCGATACTGCGCTGGTGTCAGTGAATGTAGTAAATGGAGTAACTACTAGTGTTGGATACGAACTGCCTGTGAGCAGAGGACAGTCTCTTGTGTTGGAATCAGATACAGTTACAGATATGCTTGCTGAAACACTTGGTGCTATTGTAAGTAAGATTCCTGATAATGTCAGAGAGACTATAACAGTGTCGGTATATGGTGATAATAGAGCGCAGGCAATAAATAAACTTGCGGTTTATGGAGTAACAGCTACAACAGATATTAAGAAAGCGAATATCGCGACAGTTGTATATACAAATACAGCTATAGACACGCTTGCTGAATACACAAGATTTGTGCAGGTTGAACAATCTTCAGTTACGGCAAATAATATCGTGACAGCTTCACAGATAATATTAGCAATATTCCATATGCCGTTTAAGCAGTTTGTTGTATTTATGAATGAGCGAGGTATTGATATAGGAATATCAAATGAAAACTGGGAATCCATGTATGGTAATACAGACTCAGGTACTATAAAGATAAAGCCTGTTGACAATGATGAGATCAAGAGGATTAGTGATCTTGTTGAGCAGAACGCGTAATATTAAGTGAGCGCCAACTATTGATATACAATCT
>CAZGAS010000043.1:0-9658 GCA_964523875.1 uncultured Planctomycetia bacterium
ACGCTAAGATTGGAGTTATTGACAAGGTAAGGACAATCTGCTATTATATATAATCTAAATTAAATATTTAATCATAGTAAAGGAATTTGAATAGTTCCTATACGTAATAAAATAGCCGTGCGAAACGCTTATTTTATAATAACAAAAGGTTAAAAATGGCAAATGGTTCAAAGAACAAAAACAGCAATAAATCCAGTAAGCCCAGCAAATTTCCCAGGATAAAACCCCCGGGCAAGAATAATTCGCCGGGCATGATATTCTGGGCTATTACCATACTTCTCTTTATTGTGCTTTTCAGGATGAGTTCAATGTCCATGGAGGGAATGGGTGGTGTCCAGAGGGCAATGCCATATGGTGAGTTTTACAGAAACCTAGAGGATAATGCTTCTACCCAGAAGATATCCAAGGTTGTTATCATGGAAGAAAAGATAACCGGGCAGCTTTCTGACGGAACAAGATTTAGCGTAAATGTTCCTCCGAATGATACGGACTTGATAAAGATTATAAGAGGCAACGTTGCTGATGTAACAGTAAAACCCTCAAAGACTTTTCTTTCAACTATAGTCTATACCATAGGCCCAACACTGCTTTTCTTCGGGCTTATGTGGTTTTTTTTCCTGCGCGGAGGAGGAGCTGGAGGAGGCGCTGGGAGGATACTCTCTTTCGGAAAGAGCCGCGCGAAGATGATAGTAGGTGATAAGGCAGGGGTAACCTTCAAGGATGTAGCCGGGGTAGATGAGGCAAAGGAAGAGCTTCAGGAGGTTATAGAATTTTTAAAGGACCCTAAAAAGTTTCAACGACTTGGCGGCAAGATGCCCAAAGGCGTACTTCTGATGGGCCCTCCGGGATGCGGGAAGACGCTTCTCGCCAAGGCTGTCTCAGGAGAAGCGGAAGTGCCTTTTTTTAATATTAGTGGTTCTGATTTTGTCGAGATGTTTGTTGGTGTTGGCGCGGCCAGGGTAAGAGATCTTTTTGAGCAGGCAAAAAAATCCGCTAAGACAGGCGGTAAAGGCGCTATTATATTTATGGATGAAATAGACGCTGTTGGAAGGCAGCGCTTTGCCGGCATAGGCGGTGGCCATGACGAAAGGGAACAGACATTAAACGCGCTTTTAGTTGAGATGGATGGGTTCTCAACAAAGATAGGAATTATTTTAATCGCGGCGACAAACAGACCGGATGTTTTAGATCCCGCGCTTCTACGTCCCGGTAGGTTTGACCGTCAGATAGTAATAGACCGCCCTGATATAAAAGGCAGGGAGGCGATACTTAATGTCCATTCAAAGGATGTAAAGATGGATAAGGACGCGGATTGTATCGCTATCGCGAAACAGACACCGGGTTTCTCAGGCGCTGACCTCGCCAACCTTATAAATGAGGCAGCGCTTCTGGCCGCGCGGAGAGACAAAAATACAGTGACCTCAAGCGAGCTTCAGGAATCTATAGAGAGGGTTATGGCCGGGCCCCAAAGAAAGAGCCGCGTTATAAGCAAGAAAGAGAAACGTATAGTCGCGTATCATGAATCAGGCCACGCCCTTACGAGGCTTCTAATGCCTAGCACAGAAGAGCTGCATAAGGTCTCAATAATACCCAGGGGCACATCCGCGTTAGGTTATACCATGGAATTACCTATAGAGGACAGGTATATTGTCTCTAAGACAGAGCTTACCAGCAGGCTTATAGTGCTTTTAGGAGGCAGGGCTAGCGAGGATATTATATTTAATGAGATTACTACAGGAGCGCATAATGATCTCCAGGTTGCTACAGAGACAGCACGGAGAATGGTCTGTGAATTTGGCATGAGTGATAATCTGGGCCATCTTACATTCGGGAGAAAGAACCACCAGGTATTCTTAGGTAGGGATATCACTGAAGAGAGAAACTACAGCGATCAGACAGCCCAACTCATAGATAAGGAAGTACGTAGTATTATAGATAGTGCTTATGACCACGCGAGAAACCTCTTAACAGAAAACAAAGAGAGGCTGATAAAACTCGCGGACTTACTTCTGGAAAAAGAAGTCTTAAGTGTAAAAGAGGCGCGCGCGGTAGCAGGTTTACCCGAGCCAGAGAAAAAGAACGCCATCCTTAAAAAGGATATTAAACATAAGAGCCCTTTACCCGGGAACCTACCTAATGACAAAGCTGGCAAACAGGCTCGCAAAGATAACCCAGATGCGAAAAAGGATACTGACAGCCCGCAGGCATAAGTTTGATCTTTCTAAAAGGACGCTTGTCATGGGCGTTCTAAATGTAACGCCTGATTCTTTCTCTGATGGCGGAAAATTCTTAAATTGTTCCGCGGCATGCAAGAGAGCGCTTCAGATGGAGAGAGAAGGCGCTGATATTATAGATATAGGTGGAGAATCCACGCGGCCAGGCTCTTTAGGTACCTGCCTGGAAGATGAGATGGCCCGAGTAATTCCCGTTATGAAGAAGCTTAAGGGCAGGCTCAAAATACCTGTTTCTGTTGATACCACAAAATATGAGGTTGCTTTAGCCGCTTTAAAACAAGGCGCATCTATAATAAACGATATATCCGGTCTTCGCAATGATAAGAGGCTTGCCTCGCTTTGTGCTGACTATTCAGCAGGGCTTGTAATAATGCATAGTAAGTCCAGGCCGCTTACAATGCAGAAAAACCCTGTGTATAAGGACCTGTTAAAGGATATAACAAATTATATTCTTAAAGGTATAAGGGCCGCTGAAACTGCCGGGATAAAGAGAGAATCTATTCTAATAGACCCGGGTATAGGTTTTGGCAAGCGGTTAAAACATAACCTGGAGATTATAGGTAATATAGATTATTTTAAAAGAATAGGTTTTCCTTTGATGATAGGGCTTTCAAGGAAATCATTTATTGGTAAGCTTTCAGCGCTCAATACTAACGAGAGGTTGGTGCCTACTATCGCGGCGAACGCTATCGCTGTATACAATGGCGTGGACATAGTAAGAGTACATGATGTTAAAGAGGCTGTATTAGCAGTTAAGATAGCCCGTTCAATAAGATGGGCCTGAGGAGATGATGATAGAATACATAGCAAGTATATGGAAACCCCTGCTGGAGATAGTAATATTCTGGGCCGCGTTTTACATGGTGTTTGTATTCGTGAAAGAGACAAGGGCCTTCCAGGTATTGAAAGGCCTTATTATACTCCTTATCATAATAGTCATAACCACGACTTTTCTTTCCCAGCGTATGGGGCTATATACATTAAACTGGATAATCGAAAAATTCTTTGCGCTATTGGTACTCGCGTTCTTGATTATTTTTCATCCTGAATTACGCCAGGGTCTTGCGCGTATCGGTGAACAAGGGTTATTGAGCGCCTTTGTTATTGAAGAGCATGTCATAGGCGAGATAGTGAATTCCGTGTTCCTATTATCAAAGAAAAAAATAGGCGCTATAATAGCCATAGAGAGAGCAACCTCTCTTAAGGCATATACAGAGACCGGTATCATACTTGACAGCCATGTTAGCCAGGAGTTGCTTGCTACTGTATTTATGCCTAATACCCCGCTTCATGATGGGGGGCTTATTATCCATGGAGAGCGTATTGTCGCGGCGGGATGCCTCCTGCCTTTATCAGATAATCCCCGCATAAGCCGTAGCCTTGGTACGCGCCATCGCGCGGCTATCGGATTGACAGAGCAGACAGACGCTATTGTTGTAGTAGTCTCAGAAGAGACAGGCTCTGTCTCTATCGCTATAAATGGCAGGCTTACAAGAGACCTGGATAAAGAAGGGCTTGAGCGGGTGTTAAATAACTTATGCCGTCCGGCGCGCCATAGAAAGAGAAGTTTCATAAAAATATTTAAGAGTAAAAAATGAATATTACAGATATAACCACACATAGGAGCTGTTTAATAGGATGAAGGTGTTAAGGGGTATTCTTTTGCATAATTTTTCTATCAAGGCAATCTCTTTAGCGCTTGCCCTGTTTACATGGAGCTATATTGGCGGTCAGCTTTACAGGGAGAGCATTAGCAAAGATACAGAAGCAGCCTCTTTAATAAAGGTATCAGGTGAACAGTTTATAGTAAAATCATTACCGATCTATGTGAATATAGAAGGTGAAACTGCCAATGGGTATAGGATAATCCTGGATAAGATTGTTATCAGCCCTTCCCATTCAGTGGTAGCAGGCCCCCCGGAGATTATCAAGGATCTCCTGTATATATCAACAGCCCCAGTAGCTGTACAGGGTAAGAGCAGTACGGTTAAGCAGGATGTTAATATTACCCAGGTTCCTAATTGCAAGATTGGCTATGAAGGCATGGTTAAGGTTATTATCCCTATAAAAAAGATAAAACGCAGATAGAAGGAGATGAATTTAGGATATGAGCGAACTCTTTGGTACAGATGGCATAAGAGGAAAAGTCGGAGTCTACCCATTAACAGAGGATATGGTCTATAAGATAGGTAGGGCTACAGCGGCTTATGTCAAAAAGAGAAACCCGCATAAGAGAAAATCTCAGCATATATCAATCGCGAAGGATACACGTATATCGGGTGAGATGTTCGAGAACCAGCTTATTCGGGGTATAACCTCTTGCGGTGTTGACGCTATAAAGCTCGGTGTTATGACAACGCCCTGTGCTGCCTTTTTGGCTAAAAAATTAAATCATGATATGGCAATAGTGATTTCAGCTTCACATAATGACATCTCTGATAATGGTCTCAAGTTTTTTACCCATAAGGGCTATAAACTCTCACTGGAGGAAGAGCTAGAGATAGAACTTCTTATCTCATCTAATGATAACACTTCTGTCTCATCTGATGATAACACCCCTGCTGTAGAGCCAGGTGGTGAGACAGGCAAGGTAAAGGAGGAGCAAAAGGTTACATTCGTTTATATAGATCTGCTGAGAACGCTTATCTCTGATTCTGACCTGTCAAAATACAAGATAGGCGCGGACTGCGCGTTCGGTGCGATATCATATCTCGTGCCTCAGGCAGCGAAGGAGTTGTCTATCGATATAAGAAGCATCAATAATACGCCTACCGGGGAGAACATAAACCAGGAATGCGGTTCGCTTCATCCGAATGTTATATCAGAATATGTGGTCAAAGAAGGTTTAGACTGCGGCTTTGCTTTTGATGGAGATGGAGACCGCGTTATACTCTGCGATGAAAAGGGCCAGGTTTTGGACGGAGATTTTATATTGGCAATTATCGCGAAATATCTTTCAGAAAAGAACCTTTTGACCAAGAACTCCATTGTTACTACCCAGATGAGCAATATAGGCCTGGAGATGGCGGTAAGCCAGTGGGGTGGAAGGCTTATAAAGACAGATGTCGGCGATAAATATGTTCTTGAGAAGATGCTAAAGGCAAAGCTTAATCTTGGTGGGGAACAATCAGGGCACATTATCCTTCTTCATTATGCCACAACAGGAGACGGGCTTTTAACAGCTTTATTTATATTGAAGATTATGGCGCAAGAGGAAAAGTCACTTAGCCAACTTAGCCGCGCGATGTATAAGTTTCCCCAGATATTATTGAATATAAATGTAGCGTGCAAAAAACCTATTGATGAGCTAACAAAGACAAAGAAGGCGATTGAAAAAAGCGAAAAGAAATTAGGCTCGAAAGGTAGATTATATATTCGGTATTCAGGTACTGAAAATAAACTAAGGATAATGGTAGAAGGCCAGAATAGCCTTGAGATAAAAGACGTTGCTGAAGAGATTGCCAAGACAGCGAAGGAAGAGTTGGAATGCCAAAATTAGGTGTCAATATAGACCATATCGCGACTCTACGCCAGGCCCGCAGGGGAATATTCCCTGACCCTGTAAAGGTTGCAAGGATGTGTGAATTATCTGGGGCTGACAGCATAGTCTGCCATCTTCGTGTTGATAGAAGGCATATCAATGATCATGATTTAAAGAGGCTTAAAATATCTGTAACAACCAGGCTTAATCTGGAGATGTCCACCGCGCCGGAGATAGTCAATATAGCGTTAAAGATAAAGCCTGATCAGTCAACACTTGTACCTGAGAAACGCCAGGAGCTTACCACAGAGGGTGGGTTAGATGTGGTCAGGCATAAAAAAAAGATAGCAAGCGTTATAAGCAGGCTAAAGAAACGGGGCATACTCTCAAATCTTTTTATTGATCCAAAGAGACCCCAGATAAAGGCATCCAGGGATATAGGCGCTGATTATATAGAGCTTCATACAGGTTCTTATGCTAACGCTAAGACCAAATCAGCGCGCAAGAGGGAGTTTGAACGGATTGAGAAGTCAGTGCTTTATGGAAATAGCATTGGTTTTGGTGTAAACGCGGGGCACGGGCTTGATTATGTTAATACTCCCGCGATAGCTAATATTCCAAACATAGAAGAGCTGAATATAGGTTTCTCTATTATCGCGGCATCAGTATTTATTGGTATCAGCAGTGCCGTAAAAGAGATGAAGAAGCTTACAGCACGCGTATGATATGATAATAGGTACAGGCATAGATATGGTAGAGATCTCAAGGATAAAAAATGCCGCCAAGAAATGGCGGAAAATTTTTTTGCTTAAGATCTTTACAGACAAGGAACTGGAATATTCTAATGAGAAGACATCTTCATACCAGCATCTTGCGGCAAGATTTGCCGCGAAAGAGGCTGTTTTAAAGGCCTTAGGCAGTGGACTGACAAGTAGAATGGAGTGGAGAGATATAGAGGTTTGGAACGAGGAATCAGGAAAGCCGAATGTTCGTTTAACCGGTGAGGTTGAACGAGTCAGCCAGGCTAGGGGCGTAAGTAATATTATCATAAGCATGTCTCATACCCGTACATACGCTGTGGCAAGCGTAATACTGGTTAATGGCAAAGCGTAATATATGGCAAAGTCTTCCTTAAGCATAAAAAAACGTAAACCCGATAGTCATAAAGGCGATTATGGGCATGTTTTTGTAATAGCAGGTTCATTGGGTATGACAGGGGCTGCTTATCTATGTTCAGAGGCAGCCCTTCTTGCGGGTGCCGGGCTTGTTACATTGGCAATACCAAAAAGCCTCAACCATGTTATGGAACGCAAGCTTACAGAGGTGATGACACTTCCTATGCCTGAGACAACGGAAGGCTCACTCTCAAAGGCCGCGTACAGCAGGATAAAGGCCTTTTCCAAGAAGTGCGATTGTCTTGTTTTAGGCCCCGGACTTTCAAGGAATAAGCAGACTCAAGGCCTGGTTCGTTCATTGATAGGCAAACTTGATATGCCTATGGTTGTTGATGCCGATGCCCTCAATGCGTTATCAGGTTATTTACACATTTTACGCAATACGCATCATACACAACCCCGTAAGACTTCTTCGGAGCAACGGGGCAGGCGCGATACGGTTATTACGCCCCATTCCGGCGAGATGGCAAGGCTTATAGCAGCCAAACTCTCTTTTGTAAATAAGAATAAAAAAGATGTTGCAAAAAAGTTCACAACCGAATATAATGTAACAACTGTTTTGAAAGGGCATAGAACTATTGTAGCCGCGCCCGGAAAGAGACTGTATATTAATCTGTCAGGTAACCCGGGAATGGCTTCAGGCGGCTGTGGTGATGTCTTGACAGGTATTATCGGGGCGTTTTTAGCCTCTGGTATGGAACCATTTCAATCAGCAAGGCTTGGTACATATATACATGGCTTATCAGGAGATATCGCGGCAAAGCACAAAGGCGAGATATCTCTCAGGGCAACTGATCTTTTAGAATTTCTTCCACAGGCCTTTAAGAAGGCCTATAAATAAGATTTCGCGCCGGCGTAGCTCAGCTGGTAGAGCGCCTCACTTGTAATGAGGATGTCGGGGGTTCGATCCCTCTCGCCGGCTCCATTAGCGTTTCGAACCTGTTTCCAAATTATGAAGGAAACTGTTTCGAAATCAATAAGGACAGTGGTATTAGCCATGTGTGCCTTGATACAAACAGCTTCCTCTTTGGTTTGGAAACAGGGCCAGAATAAAAATGTGGGCAGGTGGCCGAGTGGTCAATGGCAGCAGACTGTAAATCTGCCGGCTTCGCCTTCGAAGGTTCAAATCCTTCCCTGCCCACCATTCTTCTTCGCCGATTGAGTAAAATATCCGGTGCGGCTACGAAGGAATTAAAATAAGTTCCTGCGAAGCTCCACCGGAAAGTTAGTATGCGAGAGCGAAGCAGAACCATTCTACCTTGCCAAGCAACTTTCGTGCCTTGCTTCATAGAATTAAGATTCTTCTTCGTCAATTGAATAGGGAGGAAACCGCAAAAAATTAGCTAAACATCTCATGATTGTTTAGCTTTTTAACTTTAGGAGGGGGTTATGTCAAATATATTAGTAGCGTTTTATTCAAGAACAGGAAACACTGAAAAGATGGCTGGTATTATTGCGGATGAATTAAAAGCAAAGGGTCAGGATGTTAGCCTGAAGGCAATGGATAATGTGAATGTGGATGATCTTTTGGCCGCGGATGGCGTAATAATCGGTTCACCTACTTATTACGGAACAATGGCGGCCCAGGTAAAGAGGCTTTTCGATGAATCTGTTAAGGTACATGGTAAGCTTGATGGTAAGGCAGGAGGAGCATTCTCTTCCGCGGCAAATATAGCCGGAGGTAATGAGACAACTGTATTAGACATTATAAACGCTATGTTTATCCATGGATTTATTGTTCAGGGTGATCCAGAGGGGAGCCATTATGGCCCAGTTGCTATCGGCGCGCCGGATGAAAGAGCGGTTAAAGAGTGCAAACGCTTCGCGGATAGATTCGCGAACCTGTTAAGCAGGATTTAGGTAAAGTAATCTCAAAAATTACCATAAGTAATACCCCGGCAGCGCGAATCACCTATTTTATTAATGAATATACTTATATATATAGTATATAAGTATATCTTGGCATAAGCGGATAATAGGAGATATTATGAAAAGCTACACAAAATATTTATCCTTTGAGACTGACAAGAGAAGAGAATTCATAAATATTACTGATCAGGTGCGGGAATGCCTGGCAAATAGCAGGATAAAGGAAGGGCTTTGTCTAGTAAATGCTATGCATATAACAGCAAGTGTATTTATAAATGATGATGAAAACGGTTTGCACCAGGATTTTGAAGACTGGCTGGAAAAATATATGTCTCATAAGCCACTTAGCCAATATAAGCATAATCTTACAGGTGAGGATAATGGTGACGCTCATCTCAAGAGGACTATTATGGGGCGTGAAGTTGTCGTAGCCATTACAAAGGGAAAGCTTGATTTCGGCCCATGGGAGCAGATATTTTACGGAGAATTTGATGGCTCCCGTAGAAAAAGAGTTCTGGTAAAGATAATCGGCGAATAATATTAAAGACCTGCTCACAGATGATATAGTCTTGGAACAAGAAAGAGACCAAGTTTTGAATAATTATTGTCGCGCTCTTTTAGATTGAAATGCTTCTTTTTAACTGTTATAATGCACAATCAAATGTGTTATGGGAAAATCTTCATTTAGCTATTTTTTTATGTCAGGTTTTTTGGTGATAACCTAAAACCGAATACCTGAATTAATGGTTATATAAAACGCCTATATGATATATGAGCGGGAGTAGCTCAGTTGGTAGAGCTTCTGCTTTCCAAGCAGACTGTCGCGGGTTCGAGCCCCGTCTCCCGCTCCATATGGCGAGAACCCAAAAAGGGGTTTTAGGGGAAAAGACCGTTTCCCC
>CAZGAS010000043.1:9758-11199 GCA_964523875.1 uncultured Planctomycetia bacterium
CGCTCCATATGGCGAGAACCCAAAAAGGGGTTTTAGGGGAAAAGACCGTTTCCCCCTATCGGCGAAATTAGCTTCCTGCGGAAGGAATAGGAACAGCGTAAGCGTTAAGGAAAAACCATCAGGGTTTTTCCTTAAAGGAGTGAAAGCGACAGTTCGATGCCCCATCTCCCGCTCCATTAGCATTTCGCAAGTTAGCGAGTGATAGTGAGTTAACTTGCAGAAATGATTTATGCCCCGTACCAAACGAGCAAAGCGAGTCTTGGTATAGGGCAATAAATAGGGTAAAGTTTTTTTGAAAATTTATATTGCGTGAATACAACCCCTAGCTTTAAACGTCACCTCTTGACTTTTACTTGCAGGTAGTATATATTTACATTATGCCATATCAAAAAAAAGATGATAACGAGATCCGCCTTTTTGGTGAAAAAAGTATAAGAGAAGAGGCTTATCATAAAAAGATACTCAAGCTTGAAAAAGAGATCGCTGATCTGGAGACTATTGCGAAGGGGCGTGAGAATTTAGAGGATATTAAGCCGCAGGGGCACCGGAAGGGCGCTAATAACCTTTACTATGAAAGCGTGTTCTCTTTTGACAGGAAGGTCAAGAAAGAGCAGGAGTCATTAGAAAAACGCGCGACAGAGATTACCGAGAGACTCGATCTTCAGGCCCATCGATTAATAATGAATATAGAAAACTCATTTCGCAGAAAGACGAGATGGGTTTTTTTCATTGTGATTGCTCTTGCCCTGCCGTTTATTCTCTTTTTGGCCCGTTCAAATATAGAAAATTTTCCTAATCAATTAACCCTATTCCGGTCAGGCAGTTTGACCAACAAGATATCTTATATCAAGACAGCGTTGCAGACACAGACAAAGTATCACCACCAGTATGAAATAAGTAATATCAATATTTTAGATGGCAGTTATATAGTTGAGATAGAATTGAATAGTGTATCAGGCGATAGCTGGTTTCTTAGAAATCTCTCGCAGGAAGTAATAAAGGTATTTCAGCGTTATTCTTCTTACTCCCCCGCGGAAATCTCCTTCTTCCGTAAAGGTAAATTATGTGTCAGGGTCTATTTGACAGGTTCTTCTAAAAAGCCTTACCTGCAGTATTTTTCCTAAAATCCCGCCAGCTTTATCCAGCGCAAAAAAAAACTTAAAAAAACCCTTGACAAAAAAGTTTTTTTTGTTAAAATAGACACTCCATTTCTGAATATAATACAGCGTAAGGAGCTTAAATGGCTTTCTTCCGCTGCTGTAGCTCAGTTGGTAGAGTGCGTCCTTGGTAAGGACGAGGTCATGGGTTCGATTCCCATCAGCAGCTCCAGAGTATGAGCTTAATTTTTTTTGTTTATATAATATCTTATATTTAAATATATAAAACAAAGGAGTAATAATGGCAAAGGAAAAATTTTTACGAACAAAGCCACATATTAATA
>CAZGAS010000044.1:0-10811 GCA_964523875.1 uncultured Planctomycetia bacterium
GTGCCAGTTCGATAGATTGCTGAAAAGAAGAATGGTTAAGGACAGAAAAAAGGTTATTATGGTTGGAGATATGGATGTGGATATAATAGCCGGCCGCGCATCAGGAATTACTACATGTGTGACTACTTATGGTTTTGGCAGAAAAGAAGACCTGGAAAAAGCAAAGCCAGATTATATGATTGATGATATACTAAAGCTTAAGGATATTATTATCTAGCATAGCTGGGTTATTAGGAGAGAAGATGAAGACACAAAAACCAAAGATAGCGATAATTGGCTGCGGTAATGTTGGCAGTACATTTGCCTTTGCGTTAAGTATTAGTGGGATAGCGCGCGAGATAATGCTTGTAGATATTAACCAGGAGAGAGCAAAAGGCGAGGCCATGGATTTAAACCACGGGGCAAGTTTTATAAAGCCCTCTTTGATATCTTATTCTGGTTACGAGGGCTGCCAGGGAGCTGATATAGTAGTTATAACCGCCGGGGCTAGGCAAAAACCAGGCCAGACCAGGATAGACCTTGTAGTGAGCAATGTGTCAATCTTTAAGGAGATGATATCCAGTATAACGAAATACGCGAAAGACGCAATACTGCTTGTGGTATCAAACCCCGTGGATATACTGGCCTATGTTACTCAAAAGATATCAGGTTTTCCTAAAAATAGGGTTATAGGATCAGGCACGGTGTTGGACAGTTCAAGGCTCAGGTTTTTAATCGGCAAACATTGTAATGTGGACCCGAGAAATGTTCACGCTTATATAATAGGTGAGCATGGTGATTCAGAGCTTGCTGTTTGGAGCCATACCAATATAGCGGGCATGATATTGAAAGAGTACTGCCCTTTATGCAATAGCAAATGCAATTATCATCAAGAACTTGACGGTATATTTAACCAGGTCAAAAACGCGGCTTATGAGATTATAAAAACAAAGGGGGCTACATCATACGCTATTGGACTAGCCCTTGTGAAGATCGTGGAATCTATCTTAAGGGATGAGAATTCTGTTTTGCCGGTCTCCACTTTTATAGAGGATTATTATGGTATAGGGGATATCTACTTAAGCGTGCCTTCAATAATAAATAAAGAAGGTGTGAAGAAGTTTTTAAGGTTGGACCTTTCTAAAGGTGAGCAGGAGCAGCTTGTATTCTCGGCTGGATTGCTAAAGGACATTATAAAAAAGGCAAATATATAAAAGAAGGAGGCGGATATGGCAGTTGAAAAGGTAGGCGAAAATTACAAATGTAATATATGCGGAAATGAGGTAACAGTTACTAAGGTGGGTGGAGGAGAACTTGTTTGTTGTGATCAGCCCATGGAAAAGATTGAGGGCTAATATGGACAAGATTTTTTCGGCTACAGATATAGTTGAGCTTGCAATAGAGATAGAGAAGAACGGCAGGATGTTTTATGAGAAGTTTTCTAAGAAGCTAAAAGAGAAGAAGATAAAAGAGTTTTTTCTTTATATGTCAAAAGAAGAGGCGGAGCACGAGAAGAGGTTTAAGGAGGTACTCTCCTCTGTCATGAAACATGAGCCTTGTAAGGCGTATAACCAGGATTACTTCGCGTATCTTAACGCGATAGCCGGGGATTATATATTTAATGACGCTGAAAAGATAAGAGAAGGTTTTGCTAGTGTAGAAACCGAGAAGGACGCGATAGATTTTAGCATAGGCATTGAAAAGGATTCTATACTTTTATATGAATCGATGAAGAATGTTCTGCCTGACCAGGATAAAGTGCTTATAGAGCGGATTATCTTACAGGAGAGGGAGCATGCATTAAAGCTCTGGAATATAAGAAAAGGCCTGTTTAAGAGCTAGGAGGAAAAGACCATGGATAAGAAGGTGATTACATATACCACTCAGGGCTGCCCGCACTGTATTGGGTTGAAAGAATTTTTAACAGAAAAAGGTATAAGCTTTGAGAGCATAGATGTATCATCTGACCCAGCGAAAGCGGATGAGATGGTAAAAAAGAGCGGCCAGATGGGAGTTCCCGTTGTAGATATAGATGGTGAGATAATAGTTGGCTTTGATAAGGATATCATAAGCCAGAGATTGGGCATCTGATGGTATATGATCTTGTTGTAATTGGTGCCGGCCCTGCTGGAATAACAGCGAGCATATACGCCGCGCGTAAAAAGATGGGCCTTCTGGTTATAAGCAAGGATATCGGTGGCCAGACTGCCTGGAGTGGTGATATAGAGAACTATACAGGTTACCAGTTTATTACCGGGCCCGAGCTTACAAAGAGGTTTAAGGACCATATAGCAACATATGGGATTCAGGTCAATGAAGGTGAAGATATATTAACCTTAAAAAAAGATAGAGCTATAATATCAATAAGAACAGACAATGCCCTATACCAGTCAAGGTCTGTTATAATAGCCTCTGGAAAGATGCCAAAAGAACTTGGAGTAGAGGGAGAAAAAGAGTTTAAGGGAAAAGGAGTTGCTTATTGCGCGACATGTGACGGCCCGTTATTCACGAAAAAACAGGTTGCTATAATAGGCGGTGGTAACTCCGCTTTGGATGCCGCTATTGGTTTAGAAAGAATAGCGGATAAAATATATATTATCAATATAGAGAAAGCCCTTACAGCAGATGAGGTAATGCAGGATGCTGTTAAAAAAAGTAGCAAGGTTACGGTATTAAATGAAAGCAGGATAGTATCTGTCAAAGGGAATGAGTTTGTTCAGGCGATAGAGATAGAGCAGAATAACGTTAAAAGAGATATAGCTGTGGAAGGGGTCTTTGTAGAGATAGGGCTTGTCCCAAATTCCGGTTTCGCGGAAGGTGTTGACAAGAACAGCCTGAATGAAATTATGGTGAATTGCGTGTGCGAGACAAATATAGCAGGCATATTTGCCGCTGGGGATGTTACTAATGTCCCTGAAAAACAGATAATAGTCGCGGCAGGTGAAGGCGCGAAGGCGGCTTTATCAGCCTTTCGTTACCTTATAAACAAGTAGTACAAGGCGTAAGATATGGCAAGATATTGTGATACATCCGGCCTGCTGGAAGAATATAGGTTAAAAAAGACAGCTATAACTAACAGGTTGAAGCGGTTTAACAGATTTGACAGGTTCTCTGAAAAAGAGATCTTTGAGGAGCTGGTATTTTGCCTTTTCACCCCAGGTTCAAAGGCATTAAACGGGGACAGGGCTGTAAAGAAACTTAAAAGAGCCAATCTCTTGTATAGAGGCACCAAAGAGGAGATAGCAAAAGAATTAAGGGGCATAGTCAGGTTTCATAACAACAAGGCCGGGTATCTTGTCGAGGCAAGGCTTTTTTTTAGCAGTAATTCCAGGTTCACGATAAAAGATACCCTGGTTGTTAAGGACGCGTTAGAAACCAGGCAATGGCTTGTAAATAATGTAAAGGGCATAGGCTACAAGGAGGCAGGCCATTTTATGCGGAACATAGGCATGGGAAAAGATATAGTGATTCTGGATACACACATACTAAAGAACCTTAAGCGATTTAACGTGATAAAAGATACCCCTGTATCTATGGGTAAAAAACTATATTTACATATAGAAGAAAGAATGAGGCGCTTTGCCGAGGATATTAATATCCCGCTTGACGCGTTGGATCTCTTGTTTTGGTCTCACCAGACAGGTTTTATATTCAAATAGTTCGTGAGAGAGGAGATGTATGGATTTTATTTGTCCGACATGCAATAAGTCTATGTCAAGAGACCAGCATGTTATAATACCGCATACAGAAGAGCACATCATAGATGTTGTTAAGTGAGGACACCCCGATTGGATAGAGCAAAATGGCCTTTGCAAGCGCTGCTATGAGTATTACAAAAAACAGCTCCACCCGGCCGGTTTACTCATAATTAAACATTACCCTGCAGAAGATTATATCCCCAAGGCTTTGGGGAATCTTACCTTAGCTTGCTTCTATAAAGACCCTTGATAAACACTGGTTTTTTTAAGATATGAAAAAAATGGTTTTACTGCAAAAGCATTTTGAAACAGATTCAATAAAACAGCCTAAAAACTAGAAGACAGGGTAACATTTTTATGTAGCAATTCATTAGCTAAATTTTTTATATTTTTCTTGACATATAAGCTCAAAAGCGATATTATATTATCTTATTCGTGAAAAAAAGTACAGAGTTTGTGAAAAATATTACGGATTTCTAAACCAATGAATCATAATAATAGAAAGATTCCAGAAACAACTATATCCCGCCTCTTTATATATCTTAGAGAGATACTGAAACTTTCTGATATAGGTATACGTGTTGTATCATCTTCAGAGCTTGGCGATAGGCTTAACCTTAGTGATACGCAGGTTCGTAAAGACTTCAGTTACTTTGGCCAGTTTGGTACAAGCGGTTCCGGGTATAATATAAATGAGCTCAAGATTGTCCTGGAGATGATTCTTGGTAAGGATAAGACCTGGAATGTCTGCGTTATTGGTGTTGGCCATTTGGGTTCAGCCTTATTATCCTATCCCGGATTTAAAGAACAGGGTTTGAATATTGTGGCTGCCTTTGACGCTAATGCCAAGAAGATAGGTAAAGAGAAGAATCATCTCAAGATACAGCCGATAGAGGAGTTGTTAAAAGTAGTAAAACAGAAAGATTTAGCTATCGGTATTATTACTATTCCCGGTAACCATGCTCAAAAGGTCGCGGATTCTTTAGTGGCCGCGGGTATAAAATGTATAATGAATTTCGCGCCTGTAAGCCTGAGTGTCCCTGAGGATGTAAAGGTAAAGAACGTTGATCTTTCAAGGGAGCTTGAGACGTTATCCTATTTTTTAGCAGGCTCAAAACGTTCTAGGAAAGAGTGAGTGCATGAAAAAGAGCATAATAGCCCTTGGAGCAGAGAACAAAAACACCTTTACCGCTGTTTCTGATAAGGGATTATATACAAGCGATCCTGTGGATCAGCTTAATCATCTTTCAGGTATAAATGAGTTTGAAAAATCTATCAGAACTTATATCAGAGAGAATAATATCAGCCCTGATTATATAGCATGTGATTTTCACCCTGAATATTCTACTACTAATCTGGCAAAGAAGCTTAGTAGCGAAGCAGATAAGACCATGCTGGTACAGGTGCAGCACCATTTTGCGCATATTGTTTCATGCATGTTTGATAATGATATAGATGAGAAGGTAATAGGGGTATCTTTTGACGGTACAGGTTATGGAATGGATGGAAACCTGTGGGGCGGTGAATTTCTGCTCGCTACCAGAAAAAGTTTTTACAGGTTAAACCATATAAGGTACGCATACCAGCCCGGAGGGGATATCGCGGCGCGCCAAGGATGGCGAATGGCCATAAGCTATCTTTTTCAGGCCTTTGGAGATGAGTTTCTTGACCTTGATATACCTTTATTCAGCGGCATGAACCTTAAAGATATAGCTATTGTTAAAAACATGATAAATAAGAATATTAATTCGCCGCTTACATCCAGCGCCGGAAGGCTATTTGACGCGGTTTCGGCCATACTCGATATATGTCGGGAGTCCAGTTTTGAGGCGGAAGCAGCTATATTGCTTGAGAAAGAGGCCGCACAATCTGTATACGATGATTATTACACGTATCTAATAACACCGCATTATATAGATTTTTCCGCTTCTATAAGAGAAATGGTTGAGGATATTTATGACGGGGAAGAAAGAGCTGTAATAAGCTCCAAATTCCATAATACATTGGGAGAGGCAATAGTTGATATGTGCATGAGAGTCCATTCCTCAATAGGTGTTGATAAAGTAGTGATATCAGGAGGCTGTTTTCAGAACAAGTTTCTGATGGATTATCTTAAGAGGCGGTTTAAAGAGACTAAGCTGACGCTATATACGCATAGCAGGTTTTCCACCACAGATATTGGGATATCTGTTGGCCAGGCCGCGGTCTGTGAAAATATAAGGTAAGAAGATTATGTGTTGGTCGGTTCCCGGTAAGATATTAGATATAAAGAAGAATATAGCCACAGTGGAGATATCAGGCTTAAAAAAGGATGTTGGCCTTGATATTATTGATGACCCAAAGGTTGGTGAGTATGTTATTGTACACGCCGGTTACGCTATACAGAAAGTAGATGAAGAGAGCGCGAACTTTACAATAGATTTTTTTAAAGGAAAGCATAATAATGCTTAAGTTTATTGACGAATATAGAGACAAGGGCCTTTGTATGGATATAGCTGAAAAGATAAGAGCGATATCCAAAAGAAAGATAAAGATAATGGAGGTATGTGGCGGTCATACAATGGCTATCCGCAAAAACGGTATACATAAAATCATTGGTGAGAATATAAAGCTTATATCAGGGCCTGGATGCCCTGTATGCGTTACTTCAATAGAAGATATAGATTCGATTTTAGCCCTTTCAAGGATTAAGGGCCTGGTAATATGTACGTTTGGGGATATTTTTAATGTACCCGGAACAAAAGGTGCGACCCTTGCCAAGCAAAGGGCACAAGGAGCTGATGTCAGGATTGTCTATTCTGCGAAAGATGTTGTTGAGTTTGCAGGGTCGGAAAGAGATAAGAATTTCGTATTTATAAGTATCGGGTTTGAAACGACAGCACCAACCGCGGCCGCGGCTATTCTCCAAGCAGCTGAGGAGGATTTAAATAATTTTTATATACTATCTTTAAACAAGACCATGCCGCAAGCGCTTAAAGCGATATTGGAAGATAACAGAGCTGATATAGATGGACTTATTTGCCCCGGACATGTTAGCACGATAGCGGGTATAGATATGTATAATTTTATAGTAGATAAATTGCGCATACCCTGTTCTGTAACGGGTTTTGAACCAACGGATATACTCACAAGCATATACATACTAACAGAACTTGTTGAGAAAAACCAAGCCAAACTGGTAAACGCGTACAAGAGGGCCGTTAGAAAGCACGGTAACGAAAAGGCTCTAAGTATTATGGATAGAGTCTTTAAGGCATCTGACACGCAGTGGCGCGGTTTAGGTAACATACCTGGTAGTGGCCTTTTACTTAAGGATGAGTATCTAAGGTTTGATGTGTTACATACATTTAAAGTAGATAAGGTCGCCTCGATACCAGAGAACGAGTGTATATGCGGTGATATATTAAGAGGCGCTAAGATACCAAGTGAGTGTAGACTCTTTAGGAATATCTGTACTCCCTCTAACCCGAGAGGCGCGTGCATGGTTTCGAGCGAGGGAAGTTGCGCGGCAGCTTATAGGTATGGTGACTAGTTATGTCTAAAATAACATTGGCACATGGAAGTGGCGGAAGACTAACACAGGAGCTTATAGAGAATATTTTTTTTAAGCATCTTGGCAATAAATTTTTGAACAAGAATGACGATTCCGCTATATTGCCCAAGGAGGTCGCTAATATAGCGTTTACAACAGATTCTTTTGTTATAAAGCCGTTCTTTTTTCCGGGAGGGGATATAGGCAAGCTCTCTATATGCGGTACGGTTAATGACCTGGCTGTAAACGGCGCTACGCCTAAATATATAGGGTGTGGGTTTATACTTGAAGAAGGCCTTGACATGGAAGACCTTGTAAAAATAGTTGAGTCCATGGCGCACTGGGCAAAAGTTGCCGGGGTTGATATAGTATGCGGAGATACAAAGGTTGTTGAGAAAAATAGCGCCGATAGCATATTTATTAATACATCAGGTATAGGGTTTTTAAGAGATGGCCTTGATTTAGGCATAGGCAATATATCTGTTGGTGATAGGATTATAGTTACAGGTAATATTGCGGACCACGGAATAGCCCTTTTAAGCAAGCGTGAAGTGTTTGATTTTGAAAGTGAGTCTTTGAGTGATTGCGCGCCGCTTAACCATATGCTTACGGCTCTTACAGATAGTGTAAAAGGAATAAGGTTTATGCGTGATGCTACACGCGGAGGCGTTGCTACTACATTAAACGAGATAGCAAAACATAACAACTTCGGCATAATGGTCGAAGAGGAGAGAGTTCCTGTATCAGACAGCGCAAGATCAGCGTGTGAATTATTGGGCCTGGATCCTATGTACATCGCTAACGAGGGCAAGGTGCTTATTGTAATTGACAAAAAGTCTGAAGCGCGGGCATTGGCTGTATTGCGTAATAACGAATACGGTAAGAATGCCGCGAGTATAGGTGAGATTACACAGGATAACCCGAATATGGTATGCCTTCGAACTCCCTTGGGCACAACGCGCATATTGGGCATGCTCACGTCAGACCCCATACCGCGGATATGTTGAGGCGTTATGCACGAGTTAATGATTACTAAAAATTTGGTTTCTTTACTTGAAGACGCGGTAAGCCCGAGTGATGTCGGCATGGTAAAGACTGTTTATCTGGAAGTAGGACGCTTGAGATATCTTGTCCCGGAGATTATGACAGCCTGTTTTACGCAGATTAAAAAAAGTGACAAGCTCAAACAGGCAAAGTTGAATCTTAAGGTATTACCTGTTAAGCTTAGGTGTTCAGATTGTGGTAAAGAGAGCGAGGCCCTGGAGAATAGTTTTCTTTGTGGGTCTTGCCAAAGCTTAAATGTTGATATTATATCAGGTAAAGAGTTTATATTAAAATCTATAGAATGGTAATAGGAGCGCACATGGCATTTAAAGTGATAAAGAAAAGTATTCTAAAATCTAATGATAATACAGCTTGTGTTATAAGGGAGTCCATGAAAAAGAGCAAGACATTGATGATTAATATTATCTCTTCTCCGGGCGCGGGAAAGACTACCCTTATTGAGAAGATACCACCTATACTGAAAGACGCGGGTATAAGATTTGCCGTCTTGACAGGGGATTGTTTTACATCCAATGACGCGACTCGTATAGATAAAACGGGCGCTGAGGTAGTCCAGATTAATACAGGTAACTCCTGTCATATTGACGCTGAGTTTATCAGAAGCGCTATTTCTGAAATTAATTTTGATGGACTTGATCTTTTGATAGTTGAGAACGTAGGTAACCTTATCTGTCCGGCGGCATTTGATATAGGAGAAGACTGCAAAATAGTTATTCTAAGTGTTCCTGAAGGTGATGATAAACCTAAAAAATACCCATTGATATTTACTGAAAGTGAACTGGTGCTCTTAAATAAGGTAGATCTTTTAGGGTACCTGCCCTTTGACAGGGATGAATGCGTAAAAAATATAAAAGGTGTAAATTCAAAGGTTCCTATAATAGAGCTATCATCCCTCAAGGGTGATGGCATTGACGCGTTTATAGGGTGGTTAATTAATAGGATTAAGATAAAAAAGGAGAGATAACATATGCGATATGGTTATCTAAAAAAAGCGGATTTTAAAAAGTTTGTAGATGGGCTTATCAAAAAGCAGAAGGTGGTCGCGCCTGTAAAGAAGGAGAACCAGTTTGTTTTTGCCCAGGTGGAGGACGCTAGCCAGGTAAGCCTTGATTATATACCGACTATACTGCCGCCTAAAAAATATTTTATGCCACAAAATCAGAAACTTGGCAGTTTCAATATGGGCGACGCTAAGCTGAGCGATACCCAGGTTGATGTGGAGCCTTTGATATTATTCGGTGTTCGCACATGCGATATAGAGGGGATAGAATGCCTTGATGTAGCACTCAATGATAACCCACCGGATCCATATTTCGCCAGGAAGAAGAAGAGTATCATTATAATAGGTTATGAGTGCATGAAGCCCTGCGATGAGCACGCGACATGTGCTGACATGGATACACACATTCCCAAAGCGGGATACGATATCATGCTTACAGACGCCGGGGATAAATATATTGTGCATGTCAACTCGATAGCCGGAGATAAACTGATAGGCAGAAGCCCATTATTTGATAAGACTACAGCTGAGATCGAGGGTAAGATAAAAGCGGAGCTTAAAGACTTGCAGGACGCCAAACTTAAAAATTTTGATAACAAACTTGACGCGGGATACAAAGAACTCAGGAGTGTCTTTAAGGATTCGTATTCCAGCAAGTTTTGGCAGGAGAATGTGGGAAAGCGCTGCCTCTCATGCGGAAATTGTACAGCTGTTTGTCCTACATGTTACTGTTTTGATATATATGATACAGTCTCCCTAGATGTTACCAAAGGCGAGAGAAGCAGGGTATGGGATTCCTGCCAGCTTGATGAATTTGCTGAGGTAGCGGGGGGCGAGAGTTTTCGCGAGGAACGTTCAGCGAGACAGAGGCACAGATATCACAGGAAGTTTGATTATTCCGTAAAAAAGTATAATAAGTTTTTCTGCGTAGGTTGTGGAAGGTGCACAAGAACATGCATGGCAAAGATAAGTTTGATAGAGACTGTAAATGAGCTTACAAAGGAGCATAGAGATGCAAAAAAATAACTCAAACGATTGTACGTGTAATACATCCGTAGATATTGAGCCTGTATATTCGCATCGTGTTGGTAAGATTGTCAAGGCAAAGCAACTAACAGAGAACGAAAAATTTTTTGAGATAAAACTAGAAGATGGCAACCCGCTTGGGCACCAGCCCGGACAATTTGCCCAGTTCTCAATATTAGGTATAGGAGAGGCTCCTATATCTATATCTTCATCCCCTACCAAAGAGGAGAGGGACCACTTCGAGATATGCGTGCGTAACGCTGGGACGTTTACAAACGCCCTGCACAAACTTGACGCGGGCGATAAGATTGGTGTAAGAGGCCCTTTTGGAAAAGGCTTTCCCATAGAAGAGCTGAAGGGAAATGACCTGTTATTTGTAGCGGGAGGCCTTGGCATAGTCCCTCTCCGCTCATTGATAAATTTTGTTATTGATAGAAGAAGAGATTTTGGTAAAGTGACAGTACTTCTAGGATGTAAGGCCCCGAAGGACAGGCTATTCACAGAAGAGGTC
>CAZGAS010000045.1:0-5103 GCA_964523875.1 uncultured Planctomycetia bacterium
GTATTTGCCGGAATATTTGGATTTTCAGTTGGGATATTCATGTTGGCAATAGTTGCAGGTGAGCAGGTTCTGCAGCCTTATATTGGTCAAAACCAGTGGCTTGTTCCGGCGCTTTCACTGTTTCTTGTCACCTTCGCGATCCGACCTATTGAGAGGTTGGCATACAATGTAATTGGCAAGCATCTCTTCCGTAAAAAATTTGAGTATCAGAAGATACTAAGGGACGCGTCTGTAGGTATGTCCACTGTTAGGGACCCTAAAAAGCTTCTTGGCTTGATAGTCCATATAATATCAATGAAGATAAAGCTGAACAATGTTTCTATTCTTATATATAATGAGAAGCAGTCATTGTATAACATAAAGGCATCACGCAAGATGAGCAGGCTTAAGGATAAAAATATGACTCTCAGTGCTGAAAATCCCCTTATTGAATGGCTTGGTGAGAAGAAGAAACCGCTTACCTTAGAAGATGTACAAAAATGGAACACGGACGTAAACCATCCAACAAAAAGTATACTTACATCAGACCTTGTCCAGATAGAGCACAGGATGGAGGACTTGGATGCCGCTGTTTGCGTGCCTAGTTTTTACAGGGATGAGCTATTAGGTATACTGGTTCTTGGGGATAAGAAATCAGGAGACTTCTTTTCACAGGATGACCTTAATCTCTTTTCAGCGCTTGCTGATGAATCCGCTGTAGCGTTAAAAAACTCACAGCTCTATTTTGAGATAGACAGAAAAGCAAATGAACTTGAAGACCTTTATAAGAGAGAACATAGGCTCTTTATGCACGCCTCAGTGGCCTTCGCGGCTGCTATAGATGCAAGAGACCCTTATACGCATGGCCATTCAGCGCGGGTTACTAATTTCAGCCTGGCTATATTAGATTGCTTGGGTGCTGTCGTCGAGGTTGACAAGAACCCTCTATTCAGACAAAGGCTTCAGATAGCGGCGGTACTGCATGATATAGGAAAGATAGGTGTTCCTGATTACATATTGCATAAACCTTCAAAGCTTACTGAAAAAGAGTGGGAAGCCATGAGAAAACACCCTGTTACAGGTGCTGAGATTGTAACACATATAAAGGGCCTCCGCGACCTTATAGGCGGTATAAAACATCACCATGAAAGATACGATGGAAAAGGCTATCCTGATGGATTAAAATCTGATGAGATACCCTTTATGGCAAGGATAATAGCGGTTGCTGATACCTTTGATGCCATGACATCTGACAGGCCTTATCGTAAGGGTCTGCCTGTTGAGGTTGCCAGGGAAGAGATCCAGCGAAACGCCGCGGCGCAGTTTGACCCCTATATGGTAGCGGCATTTTTGAAGGCATATGAGCAGGGCACTATTAAGCAGAGCGGCGTGGATAAAAAGATAGAACTTTCTATAGATTAAGCCTAGGAAAAGAATGTATTATTATCAAGCAAATTATATAGCAGGGGCCATTCTAACGCTTCTTGTTACACTCTTTCTTGGTTTTCTGTTATTTATACGAGGTAGGAGAGGCAAGACTGTAAAGAGCTATTTTCTGCTTATGGTATCTATCGCGGTATTCTCGCTTTGCATGTTATTATTCTGCATATTTAATAACACAAGTTACACTGCTTTATTGGCAAAGTTTTGCCTTATGAGTGTATCGTTTGTGCCTCTCTTCTATTTCTGTTTTCTTATTAAACTAATGCGCCTTGAGAACAGGTATAAATACTTTGTAATGGTAGGCTACCTGCTTTCTATCGGCTTTGCTATATTGAGTTTTACGCCATATTTTACAAAGGGTGTGTCATATAAATTGGGTTTTAATATGACAGACCCCGGCATATTATACCCATTGCTTATACTCTATTTTGTCTCATTTCCAGCTTACGCGCATTATCTTGTGTATAAATCTTTTGACAAGCTAAGCGATATCGGTAAAAAGCAGTTAAAGTATGTTACCATAGCAGGCACCTTTGGTTTAGGTGGAGGCAGCCTGATATTTTTTACAGTATATGGGATAAATATACTTTTATTGGGGCCATTGGCATTCTATTTTATCGCGGCATCAAACCTCTTTGTGGCGATCGCTACATATACAGCCCGCCTTATGGGTGTTGAGGTTATAAGAAAAAAGACACTTGTATTCTCGCTCATGTATGGCGGTATAGTCGGCAGTTTTGTTGCCCTTGTATTTATCGCGCAGAGGTTCTTATCATTGAATTTCAATATCAACCGTTGGGTATTGCCTGCTGTGGCGCTCTTTGTAATAACAGTATTTATCAGGCCCCTGGAACATATGCTGGCAAAAGCTACAGACGCTGTGCTTTACCAGCGCGGATATGATTATATGTCCACATTAAAGAGTGTCGCGCGAGGTATGACACTTGTTACAGACACAAAGAGGCTGCTCAAGATAATGGTTCGTTTTATATCCAAGGAGGTAAGGATAGCGGGTTGCTCTGTGTATATATACAACAAGACAGCGGATAGTTATATACAGGAAGTCTCCCAGGGGTTCAGGAATCAGGATATTGTAAAAAATGTTGATACAGACTCACCATTTATAAAATGGTTAATCGAGAAGAGAGAGCCGCTAAGCATAGAGAATGTCTTAAGCTGGATACAGGGCGAGAGGCTCTTTCCGCAGAAGCTTATATTAAAGAGAACGCTCGAGCAGATAAGGATAACAATGCAAAAGACAGGCGCGTCTTTATGTGTGCCAAGTTTTCTGCGCGGAGAATTGATAGGATTTTTAGTCCTGGGAGAAAAGCTTTCAGGTGAGAGATATACAACAGATGACTTATCGCTTCTTTCAACCCTTTCCAGTAATGCAGCTATAGCGTTTGAAAACGCGCGCATGTATGAGGAGCTCAAGGCAAGGATAGATAAGCTCGACAGCCTCTATAAAGAGGAGCATACCCTTTTTATAAACGCGGCCTCCGCTTTCAGTGTTGCTATAGATTCTAAAGACGGTTACGCTGAATCGCACGCGTCAAAATCCAGCAGTTACGCGGTCGCTACTACTAAAGAACTCGAAAAGCTTCTACCTTATGTCAATTTTACAAAGGAGTTTTACGAGACTCTCCGCATAGCCTCGCTCTTGCATGATGTTGGAAAGATAGGTATCCCTGACAAGATACTTAAAAAGAAGACCAAGCTTACAAAAAAAGAGTATGAAATTTTTAAGAGGCACACGATAATAGGAGAGCAGATATTGAGCCCCATGAAAGAGATAGAGAGCACATTCGACATTATCCGCCATCACCATGAGAATTTTGATGGTACAGGATATCCCGATGGATTGAAAGGCAATGAGATACCCATGGCATCACGCATAATAGCGGTTTGCAACGCGTATGATGATATGATTTCAGAGAGGCCGTATAGAAAATCTATCAGCAAAGGGGCCGCCCTAAAAAAGCTCGAGGACAAGAAGGCAAGCCAGTTCGATCCTGTTATTGTAGACGCGTTTATAAAGGCGTCAAAGAACTTTCCTAAGACATAAATGGCATATCTTATATTCTTCATAGCGTTTCTTACCAGGCTAATCTATATTATCCAGATTAGGCCGACTATCTTCTTTAATAATTTTATACTTGATGAAGCGTTTTATAACAAATGGGCCATGTCTATAGCGGGAGGCCAATGGCTGGGAGCGGGCCTCTTTGACGCCTTGCCGCTCTACCCGTATATTCTTGGTATTCTCTTTAAGATATTTGGATATGACCTCTTTATCGCGCGTTTAGCGCAGATTATTATAGGTTCAGCAAGCTGCGTGCTCCTGTATCTTCTCGGTAAAGAGATATTTAACCGCCGCGCCGGTATAGCGGCAGGCCTTATAGCCGCTCTTTCCGCTCCCTTTATATTTTATAGCGGTATTTTTGTACCGACAGTATTTGTGGTATTTCTCTACCTTATGGCCCTTCTAATATTTGTCAAGGCCCTGCGCACGAAAACCAGACGAAGTTTTTTCTTATTTGGTATTATAGCGGGCTTAGCTGTCATGACAAGGGCCAGCATGCTTTTATTTATCCCATTCGCGCTTTTCTGGGTAGTGATAATATCAAGCGAGAAGAAGAAGACCCTTGTAAATATATCTTTGGTTGTTATAGGTATCCTAATGGTAATGATGCCGCTTCTTGTAAGGAATTATATTGTTTCCAGGGATGTTGTATTCCTGACATCTCACGCCGGGATGAATCTTTATATCGGTAATAACGAAAAAGCCGATGGAAGGTTTAAGCCTCCCGGATGGGCACGTTCCAATATCAGCGGATTACGTTCTGACGCTAAGACAATAGCGCAGAGAGAGCTTGGCAAAGATCTAAAAGACTCTGAGGTATCAAGATATTACGCGTCCAAGGCGATAAGTTTTATTAAGCAAAATCCCAATCAATTCTTAAGGCTTTTTTGGCGGAAGCTATTATTATTTATAAATAAGCAGGAGATATATGATGCCGCGAGTTATCCTGTCTATCAGGAAAAGATACCAATCCTGGGCTTTCCGTTTATTACATTTCTATTTCTGGGCACGCTTGGATTAGTTGGTATGTTTATAGCCTCAAGAGACTGGAAAAAGGTAATGCCATTATACCTCTTTGTCTTTACATATACATTATCGATACTTTTATATTTTGTTAATTCAAGATACCGCGTTCCTTTCGCGATAGTGATGGCCCTGTTCTCAGGGTTTTTCATATCGTGGCTAATTGAAAAAATAAAAGAGAAGAGGTTCTTAAAAGTCGGCTTAGGAGTGATATTATGCGTGATGATATTCCTGGTGGTTAATATGCCGATAGGCACCGATGATATAAGAGCAAGTGGCTATATTAATCTTGGCAGTATCTATATAGGGACAGGAGAATATGATAGCGCTATAATAGCCCTTAAAAAAGCTATAGCCCTTGACGCGTCTAATCCGAAGCCATACAATGACATTGGTTATTCCTACATAATGAAACAGGATTATAAAAAGGCCGAGGCGTATATATTTGATTCATTATCAAAAGATACTGCTTATGTGTTCGCTTATATAAATTTAGGTCTTTTACGTGAGAAAGAAGGAGACTTTGATGCCGCTGAAAAAGAATATAATTTAGCTATTGGGCTAAACCCCAATAT
>CAZGAS010000045.1:5203-10295 GCA_964523875.1 uncultured Planctomycetia bacterium
CCTGCTTTTTCCCTAATCCCTTGACTTTTATATGTTTGTATGGTATATTTTACTGAACTTTTAATGATATAATATGGAAATAATTAAAAATATAAACTGGTTAGATATTATAGTATTAGTTATAGTAGTAAGAGGTATCTATATGGGCGCTAAGCGTGGCCTTACTGCTGAACTATTCAATTTTTTTGGTATTATAATCAGCTTAATACTGGCAGTACAATGGTATAGCCGGATAGCGGATGTATTGATACTCAATTTCAGCCTGCCTATCTGGCTTTCTAAATTTTTATGCTTTATTGTTATTGTCCAGATTATAAGGCTTGTATTTAAGTACAGCCTAACATTTCTTCTTAAGATACTCAATATACAGTTTATACCGCAACTTGAAAGAATAGGCGGCGGCGTAGTAGGTTTTGGAAGAGGGGTTATTGTATCAGGTATCCTGATGCTGACCTTTAGTTTTATCCCAAATGATTATATGAGGGAATCTATAGAGACCAAGTCGTTTACAGGCAGTTTCCTGATAAAAGTGACAGAGAGGACATACACATCCCTGATATTCTGGCTTCCGGAAAAAGAACGAGAGTCAGCTATTTTTGATATACCTGCCGGAAAGACAAAATAGGCTTAATATTAGCAGAAACGCCTATTATTTAAACCCACAAAAATTATTAATAAGGAAGGAATGCTATTGAAGCTGAAGGATATTTATAACGCGATTGTAGCGGAAGGTATTAAGAATGACCCCCGTGGGGAAAAAGGTGCTAATAATTTTCTAGAGAAGGTAAAAAAAGAGTATAAGGCATTATCTTCTGCCAATAAAAAAGCCTTTGATACAGAAAAGCTTACTAATCCTTATAGTGACAGCAGGATACTTTTTGGTAATCCCTCAAAGGATATCAAAACCATTCTTGTTGGGATAGATATGGAGACCCCGGAGATACTTCTCGCTGACGTGCTAAATAAAAGGGGCAGGAAGATAGATCTTATCTTGTCACACCATCCTGAAGGTTTCGCGCTTAGCGCTCTTTATGACGTTATGAATATACAACTTGATATATTAGAAAATGTTGGTGTTGCCCGGAAAAGAGTAAAGAAAATGATGGAGGAACGTATAGGCGAGGTGGCTAGGAAACTCCACCCCGGAAATGTTATGCGCCCTGTTGACGCGGCAGCGCTTTTAGGTATACCGGTTATGTGCGCGCATACTGTCGCTGATAATTGTGTGTCAGCGTACCTTGATAATATTATCAACAAAAAAAAGCCGGAAAGCGTGCAGGATGTTATTGATATACTTTCAACGAAGCCTGAATATCAGTATTCAACGAATATTGGCACAGGCCCATGTATAACATTAGGTAAGCCCTCTAATAAATGTGGTAAGGTGATATTCGAGATGACAGGCGGGACAGGCGGCTCGAAGAAGATATTTCCAGAGCTTGTAAAAGCGGGGGTAAAGACCATTATCGCTATGCATATGAGCGAGGAACATTTTAAAAAGGCAAAGAAGCATTCACTAAACATTATTATCGCGGGCCATATAGCAAGTGATAGCTTAGGAGTAAACCTGCTTCTAGATGCAATAGACCCTAAAAAGCGCTTACAGATAATACCATGTTCGGGATTTATAAGGGTTGACAGGCGCTTCTCTGCTAAGGCGGCGGTACGCGGGCGCGGCAAGAGACAATAAACTTATACAAGTGGGATACGCATTTTAACAAGGAAATAACTTTGGCGACGGATCTTGAAAGAACAATTGAGGAAATTCAGTCAAAGCTGGATATAGCTGAGATTGTGGGCAGCTATATACCCCTTAGAAGGGCAGGAAGAAATTTTAAGGGTTGCTGCCCTTTTCACCATGAAAAGACCCCGTCTTTTGTTGTAAGCCCTACAAAGCAGATATACCATTGTTTTGGATGTGGCGTCGGGGGTGACATGATATCATTTGTGATGAAGCATGAGAATCTAGAGTTCATAGAAGCGCTTACTATTCTCGCGGATAAAGCGGGTGTACAGGTACCGCAGTTTAAAGGTACATCTAATAACAAGAGTCGTTCCTTCGCGAGTACATTGCATCGCATAAACGAATTTGCCGCGAATTATTATAACGCGTTGCTTATTGGCTCGGCAAAGGCTAATGAAGCGAGAAAATATCTTGTAAAGCGCGCGTTAAACGCGGATATAGTCTCAAAGTTCAAGCTGGGTTTCGCGGCCGTTGGATGGGATAATTTTCTGAAATTTGCCAAGACAAAGGGGATATCCGACGTAACGCTTGAAAAGACGGGGCTTGTTATACCTGGTAAAGAAAAGGGTTTTTATGATCGATTCAGAAACAGGGTAATATTTCCTATCTTTGATGTGCGCTCCAAGATTGTAGCGTTTGGGGCAAGGGTGCTGGATGATTCGCTGCCCAAATATATGAACTCCCCTGAAACAGATGTCTATGTAAAAGGCCGTCACCTTTATGGTTTAAATTTTGCCATTGAACAGATAAAGGTAAAAGACTACGTTGTTATTGTAGAGGGTTATTTAGACCTTATTATCCCTTACCAGAGCGGTATCCAGAATATAGTCGCTACACTCGGTACCGCGCTTACAGTGGAGCAGATAAGGCTTATTAAACGTTTTACTAATAATGTGGTAATAATATATGACGCGGATGAAGCAGGCGAGTCGGCTTCGCTGCGCGGGCTTGATCTTTTGGTCGCGGAAGGGCTGTTTGTAAAGATAGCCAGGCTTCCGCAGGGGCAGGACCCAGATGATTATGTCTGTAAGAACGGGAAAGAGAAGTTTGAAGAGGTTATCAACACAGCTGACAATCTCTTTGATTACAAGCTCAAATTGCTCCTTAAAAGGTTTAATCCCGCGCTTTCAGAAGACAAGACAAAGATATCGGTTGAGATGTTGCCTACCATAAAGAGGGTTGAAAACAGGGTTTTACGTTCGGATTATATAAGCAGGCTGTCAAAGGCGCTATTTATTACAGAAGAGGCGCTTAATGAGGAGCTCTCTAAGATAAAGCTTGATTATTCGTATCTTGGTGAGGCAACAAAAGTTAAAGAAAACTTTGATATACCTCCGGCAGAGAAGATACTCGCGGGCCTCATGATAGAGGATCCGGAGATAGCGCGCAAGGTAAGAGATGAGTTAAAGCACGACGATTTTAACAGCCATGAGATACGCGATATCATTGCCTTGATATACCGTATGCTTGATGAGAATAAAATTCCTAACGCGGCACGAATAATCCACAATTTAAATGATGATCACTTAAGCCATATCATATGTGAGGCGCTTTCTGAAACTGAGTATTTTATTGACAGGGAAAAAAGCCTCAAGGACTGTATCCTGCGGATAAAAAAGGATGATATGATATGTAAACGCGAGAGGCTGACAGGGCTTATAAAGCAAGCGGAACAACAGGGTGATGACGCCAGGATAATGGGCCTTATAAAGCAGCTTGACATGTTAAAGAGCGAGAGGGTTTAATGGTAACCAAAAAACATATAATAAAAAAGGTTTCAAAGAAGAGCGGAAAGCCAGAAAAGAAAAAGAGTCCGGCAAAAAAGCTGATCTTGCCAAAAAAACCAAAGGCCTTATCTAAGAAAAAACCAACTAAGGTTAAAAGAGTGGTCAAGACTCCGGCTGACAAGATAAAAGAGCTTGTAAAACTTGGAAAGAGTAAGGGCTATCTTACCTATGACGAGATAAACCAGATATTGCCTGAGAATATTACCTCTTCCGAAGAGATAGATTCTATTCTTTCCGCTCTTGATAACGAGAAGATAGAATTACTGGATTCGGAGACCGCGAAGTCCAAAGATAAAGCAGCAAAGCAGGCAGTTACATCCAGGTCTACCGGCACGATGGATGACCCTGTTAGGATGTATCTTAAACAGATGGGCCAGATACCGCTCTTGACCAGAGAAGAAGAGGTCTCTTTAGCGAAAAGAATAGAAGTAGCTGAAATAGGCCTCCGGGACGTGATTTTTGATTGCAAGCTTAGTGTAGATTATGTAATTGAGCTTGCCCAGCGTATAGTCAATGAAGAGGTAAATGTTGAAGAGTACACAAAACATGACTTAACCCCAACAAGGGTAAAGCCTCTCACAAAGATAACCAAACTGCTAAAAAAATTAAAACGCGCTAGAAATCCAAAGGTCCAAAAAGATATTCTTTGTAAATTCAGCATGGCCACTACCTTTATAGCGGAGATGGGTTTCAGGATAATGATGCACGCCGAGCAGATTGACAGGATACAGCGAGAGATAGCCCAGCTCAAGAAGAAAAGGGCATATAAGAATATCCCAAAACTAAAAAAGGATATAAAAAGGATAGAGAGCGAGTTTGGCGAAAAGTCTGATATGATAAGGCAGTATATCTTCAGCATAAAGAAGAGCGAGGCAAATTTCCAGAAGACAAAGAAATTCCTTGTCGAGGCCAATCTAAGGCTTGTGGTATCTATCGCTAAAAAATATACCAACAGGGGGCTTTCATTCCTTGACCTGATACAGGAAGGCAATATCGGTCTTATGAAGGCTGTTGATAAGTTTGAATACAAACGCGGTTATAAGTTCTCAACCTACGCGACATGGTGGATAAGACAGGCGATTACACGTTCTATCGCTGACCAGGCCAGGACTATCAGGATACCCGTGCATATGACAGAGACGATAAACCGCCTTGTAAGGGTATCACGTTCTCTTGTGCAGGAGACAGGAAGAGAGCCTACGCCTGAAGAGATAGCGCGGCACATGGAACTCTCCGTAGAAAAGGTTCGCGGTATATTAAAGATTGCGCAGGAGCCTATATCTCTGCAGACGCCTGTTGGGGATGAGGGTGATACGCATTTCGGTGATTTTATTGAAGACAAGCGGGCGCTTTCACCCGCGAGCGCTACTGCCTATACCATGCTGAAAGAGCAGATGGAGGGTGTACTTGATACCCTGACAGACAGGGAGAAGCAGGTGCTGAGGCTGCGTTTTGGTATTGGCGACGGTTACCCACGTACCCTTGAAGAGGTAGGAACAGTATTTCATGTTACCAGGGAGAGGGTAAGGCAGATCGAGGCAAAGGCGCTTAGGAAATTGCG
>CAZGAS010000046.1:0-8631 GCA_964523875.1 uncultured Planctomycetia bacterium
CCAACAAAGATGCCGAGCTGATTGGAGAGTGGCTCATTCTTGCTTATAATACCTGACATCGCATCGGACTCATCACCTCTTGACATAACAACTAAAAACTGTGCTTTGTCCGCTTCATCAATAAAGGATACCAAATATACCGGGTTATTAACGCCGGGGATATCAAGTGTTTTAGCTCCTTCAGGTATCCCGCCTTCTTTTAATACCTGTGCCGCCCTCGCTATGCTATCCATGCTACTAAGACGAGCCTGGTACACGTCATGCTCCGGCATAGCGGGTTCATACCCGGGCTGCCTTACAGCAAGGTTGGTAATAGCGTTAGGTGTTATCTGTTCAGACTGATATACAGCGCTCGCGCTGAATACAAATATGCCTATCAAGAAACAGACCTGCAGCATAATGACAAATTTAGCGTTCTTCATTTTAAATCTCCTTTTGTGTATTCTGTTTATAGATTCTTGTATTTTCTTTTGCTTTTTTAATAAACTTGTCAAATTCAATCTCTTCGCCGAGAAGAACTGATTTATATGGATTATCCAAATAAAGTTTCTCAACCTTTGGAGTAACTACTATATAAGATACCTGCTTTTCTTTTAAAAGTTTTGTTATGCCATCTGTATGAAAACCGCCTGATACCAAAACAGCTATATCCGTATTCTTCTTTTTCATCTGGTTAAGCGTATTATAAACTAAGATACTATCACGTTCCTGTGCGAGCTTATAAAACCTTTCCATGTCAGGAAGTTTCGCGGCGATTTTCCTAAAAGACGGATCCAGTTTGTACTTAACATTGTATTTTTTAGCGGCATCTGATATAAAATTGATAATATACGCCGGGGTAAATTCCTTCCTGTTGTCCCTATAATATTGTAAAGTCTCTTTTGTAAGCTTAAGGGCAAAGAGATCCCTTAAGACATCAAGTGTATATGAGAGCCTGTCTATCTCCCGCTGCGTCTTATCTGTAAAAAGCTTATCCTTAAGTATCTTTTCTATCGTGTCTATCTCAATAAAAAGCGTGATATTATCTATCTTTGAATATTGCTTAATATACTCTATGTACCTGGCCAGGCTTAAATAATCCTCTGACATATTAAAAGCCTGATCTCTCATAGATACATCTTCGAGGAAACCGTAGAATTCAAGGGCGCTTATCTTTCCTGTCTTAAAGAACAGGCTCTTATCCAATAACTCTGATAGGCTTTTTTTATCGAGTTTATCACCTAAAAAATCAATGTACTCTGAGCGCTGGGTATCCACCTCTAGAAAATCTATATTAGATTCCTTTTCAAGTACTTCTGTAAGCTGAATAAAATTCGGATAATCCTTTTTCTCAAAGCCATGTTTTAAAACAAATTCATTGATATATGATATATATGACACGAAATCCAGATCCTCTGCCTTATAAGCCTGTATATTTTTATCGAGATCGAGGAGCTCCTTAGAATATGCCTTAGATTTCAGCTTCTCAAGTATCTCCTTTATATTATTATAATATCTTTCATTATCAACCTGCCCTTTTAGCGATTCCATATAGGCATCTACATTCTCCTGGTGCAATTTGGCGTCATCCGCGCCGAAAAAAGAAAACCCGCTATGCTTCATCATATGAGCGAGGCCGGCACCATCAAGCTCTCCTGTCCTAACAAAGTATCGGGCAACACTCTCCTTTATATCGTCATTAGGACGTTTTGAATAAGGAGCTGTTTCAAGCTGGCCAACAGAGCCTTCTATAGATACTAAATCAAGATCATACTTATCTATAAGTTCATTAATTATATTATAAACAGATATCTGCGCGTCATAATTACAATGCAGATCCTGAATATGAACTACTATACCGCTGTCTCCACTGACAAAATAACTATCCCTTATAGTACCGTTAGCCTCAGAGACCATCTCTCTTATATTATTGATAGACTGCGCATTTGCTGTAGAAGAAGATAGCATGAATACTAACGCTATAATGCTAAATAGTATCTTCATGTTTATGCCTTTTCTCTTATTCTCATCTTTTATGAACATATCTTTAACTTAATATAATATTTTTAAATGTCTTTTGTTAAGTATACCTTATTTTTGTTGAGGTGTCAAGTTTTTTTATGATTTTTTATAATTTTTTAGTTACAGAGACCTGCTATATGTAAGAACGGTTCTCAGGCACGGGTATCCGTGCTTGAGAACCGTTCTTGAAATTGCTATTTAGAATCTATACTGCCCACCTAATGTAAGGCCAAAGGTCTCAAGCTTGTTTTTAGGTGTCTCTATATTTACAGCGCCATCGTCAATACGTTCGGCTCTGTCCAGCTGCTGCAGATCCCAAAATCCACCAAGATTAATATCAAATTTTTCAGAAAGGCTATAGTCACATCCGCCTTCTGTATGCCATATAGTACCCTGGTCACAGGTTGTCCTGCCTAATTCGCTATTATTTATAGGCGCGTATACAAGAGGTGCCCAATATCCGCTCCCATAAAAACTCATATTATTAACCGGCCCGGCCTCAACCCTAGCTCCTATACCCGCGTATGATACATTAAAGTTCTCGCTGACTTCTCCAAGCTGAGGTACTGTTGCAGATGTTGTAGAGATCTTTCCTCTAGAAAACTCTACCCTTCTATATCCTATATTAATGAGCGGGGCTACGGATATATACTTAGATTCCCCAGTTATTGCCCACCCTATATTAGCATTGACAGCGGCACCTCTGAAACTCATATCATCGGTCTGGTAAGTACCTTTGCCCTCATAATCCCACTTTTCTTCATCAGTTAATGTAGTAAATAAGCCTAACCGCAGGCTGCCTTCCCAGTATTCTCTATCATAAGCATCCACGCCTAAATCACATCTTAAGAGATAATTATCCCAATCTGATTCAACAGGCGCGATATCTGCCTCTTCTTTGTATTTTGCCCACCCACTTGATAACTTTGCTATAAATGTCGCTCCGGGAATAGCGGGATTTAATGGCCCCAAAGGGGTAGGACTAGCGTTAGCCACATATTCGGCATCACCTTGGCCTTCTGATGGGCCAAAGGTACCTGTATAAGCTACCCTTACTATATGCCTTGTATCAAGCGCGTTTATATCATCATGATTTTCAGGTGTATCGTAATCATAACCTACGTAGTTACCATATGTTACTCTCAGATGCTGGTCCTGATTGAGCTGATAATCAAATGCCGCGAATATATTGTGGTGCCCATCAAAATGCGTACCCTCATTCACAACAAACTCTTTATATAAATCTCTCTGACGGGTGTACTGATACAGGAATCCAAGGGTTGTATTCGGGCATGGTTTATACTCAAACTCTATACCCTGGGCAGTAGGATTATCATCTATGGCCATGGCGTACTTGTTCTCATTATATGTATATTTTAGAGTAATCTTAAGTGGATCGAATGGATAGTAAAAGAATTGCGCTTTATATATATTATAATATGGATAATTAGGCAGGCCAAAAGCACTCTGATCATATAAAAATGGGACTACCTGATCCCATACTATGCCATCCTGAAAATAGTCAGTTACATATACATCGTTTAAAAGCCCTCGAGGATAATCTTTAGGATCATTAGTGGTCTCAAATACACCAAAACCAGTAAAATAATCTGTAAAAGCATATTCCAATCCACCTGAGAAGGCCCCTATTGAGGGGTCTTTGCCTTCTTCTACTGCTATATTCTGGAGCCAGAGATCATCATACGCAAAGTAATCTGTAAAAGCGCTGTATGAACTTTTCGCGTTCATAAGCGGGTCTATGCCCTTCTTGGTCTTTGGAAGATGTTTGTAAAATGCTAAGCCTTTAAGGGTTATTCTTTCTGTTGGCTGGTATGTTCCTTCTAATCTATAGACATCCTCAATATGCTCGTTTCCGTCACTGTAAACTGTCCTGAAATCAAATTGGGTATCTACATTATTATCCGGAAACTCCGCTTTAAGATTGAAATTCAGGGCATTCCTTCCTATATCCATTCCATCCCCGAACATTATCTCCTCGTTTCGAGGATCCAGATCAGTGAAATATATATGCTTTGCGTACTCAAACTCTTTTCTTGTAAACCTGTAATTACTTAAACCCGGAAAGAACCTGTCGCTCATACTTGCAAAGGATGTCTTAAGTTCATACCTGTCACCCGAGCCACCGGTTAACTCAATAGGACCCTGGTTCTTTACGCCAAAACTTCCCGCGTAACCTGTATAATGGTCTTCATATCCACTGGCTTCTTCTGTGCTCATATTACTTACGGCAAATTCTCCCAAGAGCTCTGTATTATCAAATAACTGATAAGCACCGTCCAGCGCACCAAGATTATTCATAGCCTCTAGTGACTGATGCCGCATACCACCTTTAAATGTGTACAAACCTCCGAGTGTAAACTTATCTGAAATAGGTGTCTTTACCCTTAACGCGGCTGGTATATTTGTTGCCTGCTCATATGTATCCCATAGGCTTCGTGGTGTAGCCGCTACCATATCGACAGAAGCCCCATTGGCAAAATCAGCTTCAAATGACGCTCCACGTAAGAAAGTAAGAAAATCATCATCACTGTCTCTTGCCATAAATGAAAGATTACGCACCCACTGCCCTTTCTTTATCGGCTGTCTTGAACCATTAAATCCTACCGGGGCAGAGGTACCTGTCCTGTTAAATTCCTGACTCTGTTCATAACGATCAAGCCAGGCACCCTCTTCCCACCAGACCTTATTATTAGATAGGCGCATAGGATCATCTGAAGTAAGCGCCTCTTCCTGGCCCCCCATCGCAAATACCTTTGCCTTATAAGGTTCTGAATTATACTCAACCCATAATCTTCGTATTGGGACATACATCCTGTCTATCTCTTCTTCTGGTATATTAAATGTATTTGTACCCCAATCAGTAAGCCCTTCATAGCGGCCTAGAGAGGTCTTATCTTTCTTAACCTTATTTTCATCTATACGTAAAACATCTCCTTTTTCTGTTCTGTATGTCTCGTTTATCGTGCTTCTAACATTTGACCAGTATTTATAATCTATCTGCACATTATCCCCGTTTGTACCTGTAGCATATACCCTCTTCTTCCCAACAAATGTCCAGGGGTCTATAACCATTTGCCCAAAACCGCTTATTGTATCGGTTATGTGGGCATCCATATCGACCTTAAGCCTGGAATATATAGCCTTGTCATAGCTGTTCTGCCTGTCTTTTCCAAATATATACCTCCAGCTAGTATCTCCGGGCATATTATGATAATCCGCGTTCGCGTCTTTCCAGAGAAAATCATCCTCACTGGCGCCAAATGCCATGCGATATTCACCTCTTATAACAGAAGGCGCGATATTACTATTTATATTATCCGTGCCCTCCTGTATCTTACTATTAAACCCGTCGGAAAACTCTTCAAAAAACGGAATCTCGCACCTAAAAGGTTCTGCGACATAAGACGTTGGCGCTGGTTTACTCTGCGCAGCGACGGTTGAAGGGTATTTAAGGGCAGTTGATGGCTTCAACATGGGTTCTGGTTTCTTATCTATATGCTGCTTTGTCAGGGCAGAAGGGAGTTTTTCGCTGGGCTTGGGTTTAACTGATGCATAAGGCCTTTTGCTTGGTTCTGGTTGGGTGTAAGGCCTCTTGTTTGGTTCAGGGGTAGTATAAGGCCTCTTGTTTGGTTCAGGGCTTGATGTGTTGTAATATTTATCTTCTATCGATCGCTTCGCTACAACGCGGCGGTTAGGTTTATCTGTCTGGATATTTTTATTTTTTTTAGGCTCCAACGCGGATACAGGACGCTTCAAGGCATAATCCTTATAGCTTACAGCTTTTTCCATTACCTTTTTTCGCGCGCGCTCTTTTGAAATATCCTCTTTCTGACCCAACATTACGTTTGCCATGGATATCTTCAACCGCGCCTCTTCAGAATTGGGCTGTATGATAAGCGCCCTCTCGAATGATTCTACCGCGGATTCGTACTGTTTATCCGCGAAATAACCCTTACCACGATCCATATAATACTTGTAAGCGCCTTTATACTGGCACGGCGTAAAGAAATTTTTTGTCTCTGCCCTGGACGTAGCCGCGAACAAGGGCATAAACAGAACAAATACCGCTAGTATAATTATATAAGTTATTTTTTTCATAATAGTTTTATTACCGCACAAAATAAAAAAAGGAGTATACCCGCAGCTCCTTTACAAGTTTGCATTTATCCACCGAGTATATTATTATCTTCAGGATAACATGGAACTATACTATATATCAACAATAATTTTAAATAATCTTTATTTTTTATTTAATTCTATATGTAAGTGTAAGGGGGCTTCCTTTCCTTAATATGTTTACTACCAGCTTATCTTTTCCTTTCAATTTTCTATACGCGTTAAATATCTGGTATGGGCTGTTTAGGGTAAGTCCGTTTACAGTCTCTATAACATCACCTTGCTTGATCCCTATCTCCTTTAATATGCCTTTTTCATTAAACGTGGATATCGCGATACCACATTTTTTTCCATTTAATGAATATGCTCCTATCTTCACATTTCTCATAATATCACGAACCCTGGATATGGCTCCTACAATAGTCTCTCTATCGGTGGTAATGGTATCACCCTCTTTTACTACATGATACCATTTCTCATCTTTATCCGTAGAAATGGCATCCTGTACCACGCCACCATCAGGGAATGAGAGTTTGTACTCTCCATCCTGGGAATTGAAAGTAATCTCGCCTCTGTTTATACGTACTATTCTTAACCCATTAATATCATCACCCAACTCGTACATAATAATCTGTCCGCTTCTGGCATCTTCTATAATCGCCAAGGGGTTCAAGCTCTGGGTAAAGAGCGTACCTTTAAGCGTAAGGCTTGACAAAGAAGTTCCATTCAAGGCGCCCGCGCCGGCCTCTTGCGAGGCTTCAAGCAGGTTAAGCTGTATAATAACGCCTAGCACTACTATAAATATAATTTTTATTAATCTTCTCATCCTACACCCGTTTTTTAGCGAACCTTACAAGCGGCCCTAATAAGAACCTTGTTATCCTCTTTAACAGCGGCCTGTTGCTGATAAATTTCGCGATAGGTGGACTGTACCTGTAATAGTTCCATACAAACTCTCTTCCTAATGAGTTTCTCATCAGGTATTTATCCCTGAATTGTCTTAGAGCAAGAACATCATCCGCCATTGGCGTACCATATGCCGCTGTAGCTATAAAACAGTAGCTTGCTGTAGAAGAACCGCCGCTTGAAGCACTTCCCGTTCCTCCTACTGCCGCGGCTGTGGCAGCGGCACCCCATCCAAATATAGTTAAATGGTTTACAGTAGCTGAGACATAGTTTTCATTCGGATAAACTACTGAATCATACAGAACTTCCCATAGCCCTGTATTCTCATTGTACCACCTAAGTTTAAGGTCATTCTCATTTATACTAGTACCATCTACTATCCCGTTGTTGTCCGCGTCAGGATATGCTATAGACAAAGTAATATCTTTTAAGAATGTGCTAGTACCTGTTATATTAATATCAATCGTACCGCCTGCTCCAGAGACCACAACCTCCTCTATTGTAACATCGGGCATAGTGCCATCATCCGGCAAAGCTCCTTGTGGTATATCTATACGCGTACCATCCGGAAGGACTATTTCATTGGATTGAGACGGATCAATAATCTGTTTTTTTACATAAGTGCCGTTATTGTTTTCATAGACATCCGGGTTTGAAGCACTGTTATCAACGATTATAGAGGTAACCTTAAATGAAGCGGAATCCATTCCGTTAACAGCTAACCTAACCTCATAAGACTGGCCGTTAATTAAACCTGTCGTATCCCATGTTGTGCTATACGACATAACGGGAACACCTTTACCGATATCTGTCCATAGAATATCACCGAGTTTCCTATACTGGAACATAACCTCGCTCACACTTGAATCGTCGGGAAAGACCTCAGATACGAGTGAAATTGAATTACCGGCTATAGCATCTCCTTCTTGAGGTATCTTTACATAGCTTGAATAAAACCCTACAGGATACTCTGAAAATACCGGTATATAAAATGCATCTATCAACCCGTTAGCATCTGTTACTCTTAACATGGCTACGCAATAACCCGGAAAGTGATAATTATATATCGGCGTATCGGAGGATTTTGTAGTCGTGTAATCTATATTCTTATCGCCATCAAAATCCCATTCGTATTTCGCTATCGTGCCTGTACTCAAAGAGTGATTGAATATAGCCTTTACCGGCGATGTGCCATCTATCTCAGTAACGTTAGTAGTAGTATCGTAAGATACCGTTGCCTTAGCTCTTAGCGAAGGTTCACTACCGGCGATGATAACTAATGCGCTATTGTATGAAGAAAGGCTTGATTCTGTATGTGCTTTTAAAATAGCTCTATAAACACCCGGCGCTCCATATACATGCGTCACATCCGCAAAACCTGTCCAATTAGGATTCTCTATCGAACTCGACCAGTCATTTATTCCATCTCCCTCAAAATCCCATTCGAGTTTCTTCGCGTATCCATAGCTATTACCACCGGCAGGCACACCATATCCACCCAGAGAAACAGTAGTACCCGCAATACCTCTGATGATATAGCTATTTAAGAAGACCTTTGGCCTGTAAAGTGACCCATCCCATTTAGTA
>CAZGAS010000047.1:0-8513 GCA_964523875.1 uncultured Planctomycetia bacterium
TTTGAATCTGCTACCAAAATATTATATTTACATATCTATAAGTAATAGTGTATAATGTATTTCCTCAAGTAGCTAAAACCAAAAATCAAAAGGAGGCATGATGAGTGGTGTATTCGGGGTTGTTTCAAACAGCGATTGCGCGGAGACCTTATTCTACGGCACGGATTATCATTCGCATCTTGGCACTGAGTATGGAGGTATGGCGGTATTAGGCGATGAATTTATACGCCAGATACATAGCCTGGGCCAGAGTCAGTTTAAATCAAAATTTTATAATGACTATAAGCGCATGAAAGGCCAAAAGGGTATAGGTGTCATTAGCGATTGTGACGAGCAACCGATATATCTAAATTCTAAGTTTGGCCCCTTTTGTATTGTCACAAGCGGATTTATTGAAAATACCAGGGCGCTGACAGCAAGGCTTCTTAACGAGGGGGTATCTTTTAGCGAATTTACCAATAGGGCTGTGAACGCAACGGAGTTAGTTGCCAAGTTAATAAACCAAGGTGATAGTATAGCAGATGGCATAGAAAGGATGTTCGAGGTTATCGAAGGTTCATGCTCGTTACTGATCTTGCATAAAGACGGTATTTACGCGGCAAGGGACCGTTTTGGTTATATGCCGCTTATTATAGGATCGCGCACTGATGGATGGGCAATCACTACAGAGACATCCGCTTTTGAGAATACTGATTTTAAAATAACACATTATTTTTCCCCCGGCGAGATAATTCTGGTAAATGAAAAAGGCACTTCTTCAATCACCCCTGGAGGAGACACAAACCAGATATGTGCCTTTTTATGGATATATACAGGTTTTCCGGCTTCAAATTATGAAGGCATTAATACCGAGATAGTAAGAGAGCGTTGTGGCCGCTTTCTCGCGAAACGCGATAAAGATATAGAGGTTGATGTTGTCTCAGGTGTTCCGGATTCAGGTCTTGCGCATGGTTTAGGCTATGCTATGGAATCCGGTAAGCCTTTCAGGCGCCCACTTATTAAATATACTCCGGGTTATGGCAGGAGCTACACCCCGCCATCTCAGCAGATGAGAGATTTAGTAGCAAATATGAAGTTGGTGCCGGTAAGAGAGATAATCAATGGTAATAGGATTGTGGTATGTGAAGATTCTATAGTGAGAGGCACGCAGCTTAAGAATTTTACAGTAAAGAAACTTTGGGATAGGGGCGCGAAAGAGATACATGTAAGGCCGGCGTGTCCCCCGCTCATGTTTCCATGTAAGTTTAGTCTTTCCACGCGCTCTATACAGGAGCTCGCTACGCGTAAAGCAATACGTGCTTTGGAAGGAACGGACATCGAGGATGTTTCAGAGTATTTAGATACCACGACAGAGAAATATAAGAATATGGTTGCCTGGATCGCTAAGGACCTTGAGGTTACTACCCTAAGGTTCCAAACCGTGGATGATATGGTTAAGGCGATAGGCCTTCCAAGGGAGAAGCTCTGCATGTATTGTTGGACAGGAGAATGTTCAACAGGCAAAGGCTGCAAAACACCCCGCAAAGAAAAAGACGCGGTTATTGCCTAAGATAGAGGGCTTATTTAAGATGAGAGGATAGTATCCATGCAGGTAGTATTGTCTTTAATAATATGGTTTTTTGGTACAATTGTGACAATTGCCCTTTTTTTTGCCAGTTTATTTTTTACAATAGTACTATACCTCTTTGATAAGCAGAGAAGGGTTGTTCACGCGCAGTGCTTTTGGTGGGCCGATGCTATTATCGGCATCAATCCGTATTGGGATGTCACGGTAAGCGGACTAGAAAATATCGATAAGAATAAGACATATGTTATCGTAGCAAACCACCAAAGTCTAGCGGACATAGTCGTCATGTATAAGACACGCGCACAATTTAAGTGGGTATCTAAAGAGGCTGTTTTTAGGGTACCCCTTATCGGTTGGTGCCTTTCCCTTGGTAAACATATAAAGCTTACCCGAGGTAAATTTGACAGCATCAAAAAGATTTACAGGCAAGCGGCTACCTGGCTTAAGGCGGATATGTCTGTTCTGTTTTTCCCGGAAGGCACACGCAGCAATACGGATGATATGAATAGTTTTCAAAATGGTGCGTTCAAGCTTGCTATAAAAGAGAAGAAGCCGATACTCCCTATATGTGTACAGGGAACAAGAAACGCTATACCTAAAGGAGGGTGGGTCTTTAAGAGAAGGGCCCTTGTTAAGGTAACAGTACTTACGGCGATAGAGACAAAAGATCTTGTGACAGGTGATTTCGCGAACTTACGAGATAAAACATATAAACAACTAAATGATATTTTCCCAGGCAAGGTTTAGAATATGGTCTCATTAAGAGTAAGAGAATATCCCTCGCTTAAACAAGCCGAAATTCTCTTGTGATAATTTCGACTTAAGCTTCGGGATTAATTCGCGTATATAACTTATGTCACTATGTTTTGTAAGTTATACGCTCATTAAGGAGCATTGACTATGGCTACAAAAGATTACTATAATACCCTAGGCGTCGCTGAAAAGGCGTCAACCGCTCAGATAAAGACCGCGTATCGCAAGCTTGCTTTAAAGTACCATCCTGACAGGGTTCCTGAAGCGGAGAAGGCTCAAGCCGCTGAGAAGTTTAAAGAGATAGCTGCCGCTTATTACACTTTAGGTGATGCCAAGCGGCGCAAGGAGTATGATGATTATAAAAATGGCGCTGATGTCTTTAGAAGCGGCCATGGTTCCGGGGATTTCGCGTCACAATCAGGGTTTGATTTTGATGATTTAATGAATTATTTTCACTCTGCCTCCGGCAAATCGCGTTCTTCCAGAAGCGGGGGTTCCAGCAGGTATTTCTCTTTTAATGACCTGTCTGATATATTTGAAGATGTCAACAGTACCTCAGGAGGTTCTTCTAATATGCATGGAGGCTATAACTTTGTTGGCGAGGAACCTTTGCATAAGCACGATACAGATATCCACGCGAACCTGACTATCCCCAGAAACGTCGCTCTAAACGGGGGAGATGTAAAATTTAAATTAAAAGATAACCGTACCATTACCTTAAAGATAGCCAAAAATACAAAGAATGGCCAGAAGATGAGGCTAAAGGGCCTGGGCCAGAGATGTCCATGTTGTGATCATAATGGAGATTTTATTGTTGCTATAACATTACAATAAGCAGGATAAATATAGCGGGGAATTAAGGGGAATTAAGGGGGAATTAAGGGGACACGATACTTAATTCATTGCGAATAATTTAACAACAAAGAAGGTATAACGGATTATGTTTAAGTTTCTAAGTATAGCTTTAGGCGGAGCAGCGGGAGCGCTCCTAAGATATGGGGTATCAGGCCTGATATCCAGATCTTTTAGCGGCGGCTTCCCATTGGGTACGTTGACAGTCAATCTTATAGGGTCGTTTCTAATAGGGCTTTTATGGGGCGTACTTGAGATAGTGACTATCTCTCAGAATGTAAGGTTATTTATATTCATAGGTTTACTAGGCTCTTTTACGACCTTTTCAACATTCTCACTTGAAAATTTTAGTATGCTCAGGGATGGCGAGTATTGGCTGGTTCTTTGCAATGTCGCCTTAAGTGTGGTGCTGGGCGTAATGTTTGTCTTTATCGGGTTTTTTGTGTCGAGGTTTACTTTGGATATTTTAAGATAAAGGAGAGATATGAAACTACCGGAAGAAGGAATGCTCTTAAGGATATTTATTGGTGAGGCGGATAAGCACAATGGAAGGTCTTTGTATGAGGAGATTGTTGTAAAGGCAAGAGAATTAGGCCTTGCCGGAGCGACGGTAATTCGCGGCATGATGGGTTTCGGCGCGACAAGCAGGATACATTCAGCAAAGATATTAAGGCTATCAGAAGATTCACCTGTTATTGTTGAGCTGGTTGATACGTCGGAAAATTTAAATAAGTTACTGCCATTCCTTGATGAGACAGTGACAGAAGGCCTTATAACACAGGAAAAGGTAAAGGTTATAAAATATAGGCATAGCGATAGCCGATAGTTTAATTATACTATATGAATATTAAACAGGTTTCCATATTAATTGTATCCTGCTTTACCCTAAGCGCTCATTCTGGCCTTGCCCAGGATACGTTTACATGGCAGGAATGTATACGCCAGGCAAAGGATAATAACCCTGACTTGATATCAGCAATAGAGACTGTTAAACAGGTGACCTCTGATAAAGATATCAGCTTAAGTGCTATGGGCCCCCAGATAGATATTGACGCAAGCACAAAAAGGTCAAAGACAGGCGACGGCCCCAGATCTGATACTTACGCGTACAATTTAACCGGCCAACAGCTGCTCTTTGATGGATTTAAGACAGCAAGCGAAGTTACTAAGGCGCAAAAGGTCATTCTCGCGCAGCAATATAATTACGCTGTCACCTCTTCTAATGTCAGGTTAGATCTAAGGACTGCCTTTGTAGAGCTTATGAGGGCACAGGACCTGATAGGCATAACCAATAGCATTGCCCAACGCCGAAAACAGAACCAGGAGCTTGTGAAGCTAAGGTATGATAGCGGCAGAGAGAGCAAGGGCTCGCTTCTTGCCGCTGACGCGGATCTGGCACAGGCGGAATTTGAAGTCGCGCAGGCTAAGAGAAATATAATCTTGTCCCAGAGAAACCTCTCTACAGCAGTTGGTTTTTCTATGATGCACCTGTGGATAGCAGAGGGGAAGTTTTCATTGGATAAAGCCTATAGTGACAAACCTGATATTGACCTGCTTGCCGAGGCCACGCCTTTTATAAGTGAGTTAATCTCCAAGAAAGAGGCAAGCCGCTATAATTTAAGTTCCAAGGAAGCTGATTTCTTTCCAAAGATTTATGCCAATGGTTCTCTAGGTAAGACATATGATACATGGCCGCCTAGGGATAAGAAGTGGTCAGCGGGTATGTCTGTCTCTTTGCCGATATTTGAGGGAGGCAGCCGTATAGCTGAAGTAACAAAGGCAAATTCACAGCTAAGCCAGGCTGAGGCAGATGAGCGAAGCGGACGTGATAGCGTACTGGCAACACTAGAGCGTGCGTGGAAAGACCTTAAAGACGCGATAGCGAATGTCTCAGTGCAGAATAAATTTCTTATGGCAGATGAAGAACGGGCAAAGATAACCAGGGCCCAATACGCCATAGGCTTGGCAAGTTTTAATGACTGGATAATCATAGAAGATAATCTTGTAAAATCAAAGAAGGCTTATTTGAACGCTCAGTCGGATATGTTATATGCCGAGGCCTACTGGATACAGGCAATAGGGGGGACATTAGAATATGATCAGGAACAATAGACGAAGTGCGCTAATTGTAATCATTCTTTTGGTAATAGGTTTTTTCATTTATACCCATTTTTTTGGTAATAAAGACAATGGCCCGGGTAAGATAGAGTTGATACAGCCTATTAGGGCAGATGTGTTGGTGACAATCGCTACAACAGGAGTGGTTGAACCCCAAAACAGGCTGGAGATTAAGCCCTCCATCGGCGGCCGCATAGATAATGTTTTAGTATCAGAAGGAGATTTTGTTAAAAAGGGTGAGGCATTAGCATGGATGAGTTCTACAGAAAGAGCGGCTCTTATTGATGCGGCCCGTTCTCAGGGTGAAGATGTCCTGAAATACTGGCAGGAGGCTTATAAGCAGAGCCCTATAATCTCTCCTATAGACGGTGAGGTTATAGTTCGTTCTGTTGAGCCCGGGCAAACCGTTACAACCGCTGACGCGGTATTGGTCTTGTCCAACCGCCTGATGATAAATGCCCAGTTTGATGAGACTGATATAGGAAAGGTCAAGAAAGGCCAGACAGCGCTAATAACACTAGATGCCTATCCCGATGTTAAATTAGAAGGCATAGTTGACCATATCGCGTATGAATCCGAGGTTGTAAGCAATGTTACTATCTACGCTGTGGATATTCTTCCAAAAAAAATTCCGGAAATATTACGTTCGGGAATGAGTGTTAGTGTAGAGGTAATCGAGAAAATGATAAAAAATGCTATAACAGTCTCTTCCGATGCTGTTAATTATGATAACGGGGATACATTTGTTTTTGTATCCAACGGATCAGGAAAAAGCCAAAGACGCGATGTTGTTGTGGGATTGAATAATGGTGAAAGTATCGAGATAGTTTCAGGCCTTTCATTAGACGATAAAGTAATAACCGGAGGCGATGCCTTACTTCCTAAAAAGAAGAGTATGGGCAACAACCCCTTTATGCCGAGCCGGAAAAAGAAATGATAGAGATTAAAGATTTAAACAAGACTTATGGTAAAATCGCGACAGCGGTTCTGGCTGTAAAGGATGTATCACTTACTATTAAACAGGGCGAATTTATCGCTGTTATGGGAGCGTCTGGTTCTGGAAAATCCACCCTTTTGCATATAATGGGCCTGTTAGACAGGCCCGATTCCGGATCATACAAGATTTTTGGTAAAGAGGTCTCTAACCTATCCAATGATAGTCTTGCTAACCTGCGTAATAAATTAATCGGTTTTGTCTTCCAACAGTTTCATTTATTGTCACGAACAAGCGCGCGGGAGAATGTGGAACTGCCTCTTATATATTCCGGAAGAGACGCTAACGCGGAAAACGTACTTGATAAGCTTAGTTCTGTTGGTTTATCAAAGAGAGTTGAGCACCTGCCCAATGAGCTTTCCGGGGGAGAACAGCAGAGGGTAGCCATAGCCCGGGCGTTAGTCAATGAGCCTATGGTAATCCTCGCTGATGAACCTACGGGAAACCTGGATACCAAGAGTGAAGAAGAGATAATAAAGATATTTAATGATTTAAATGATTCCGGAAAGACGGTTATACTCGTTACCCATGATAATGAAGTCGCGAAGCACGCGAAAAGAATTATAACTATGCGTGACGGGAAGATTATATCAGATAAAGAGCAGGGCCCGCATAAAGAAGTCATAGAAGACGACAAAGCCATTAACGCGATACTCAAGGAGAAGCCTCATTCCTATTTTGATATAACAGAGTTAGCCGGCCACATACGGCAGTCATATAGGGCTATTACTTCTAATAAAGTACGTTCATTCCTCTCAATGCTCGGTATCCTTTTCGGGGTAGCCGCTGTTATAGCTATGCTCGCCCTGGGGCAGGGGGCCACGCGGTCCATGGAGGAGAGGTTAAAGACATTAGGTTCTAATCTTCTATCTATACGAGGGGGCTCGGCTAAAGTAAGAGGCGTCGCCAAGGGTAGCGGCTCTGTTACCAGGTTTACTTTAAGCGATGTTAGCGCTATAGAGAGTTTAAAGCCTTTGGTTAAAAAGGTAAGTGGCCAGGTAAGCGGCAGCGGCCAACTTGTCTACAAGAGCGAGAATTGGAGTACAAATGTTCAAGGCGTTGGATATGATTACGGTACAATGCGCGCTACTGTACCGGAGATAGGCAGGTGGTTTACTAAGAATGAGATCAAAAAGCGGGAAAAAGTAGCTGTTGTAGGTTACACTGTAGTAGATAAGCTATTTGGAGACAAAAACCCTGTTGGAGAGATGATAAAGATAAACCGCCTCAATTTCAGGATAGTAGGCGTCGCTCCGGAAAAGGGCGCAGGCGGGTGGCGGGACCAGGATGACGTTGTCTATATCCCCCTTACAACAGCGATGTACAGGGTATTTGGCAAGGATTATCTTGACAGTATTTACGCTGAAATAAGCGATGTAGGTTCAACAGCAGAGGCACAAGACAGGATAAAGCAGCTTATTATAAAGAGGCACCGTATTTATAGTGATGATGAGGATTCATTTTACATAAGAGATATGAGCGAGATACAGGATATGCTTACAAGCACAACTAAAACCATGAGCCTTTTGTTAGGATGTATAGCCGCAATATCTTTGCTAGTCGGCGGTATAGGTATAATGAATATAATGCTTGTATCTGTCACAGAACGTACACGCGAAATTGGCTTAAGAAAAGCAATAGGCGCGCGCGGAAAAGATATAATGGCGCAGTTTCTTATTGAGGCTATTATAATGACATTAAGCGGTGGTTTTATTGGCATTGTTGTTGGTGTACTAGTCGCTGTAATATTGTCATTATTGGCTGGTTGGGCAACTAAGGTTACAGGTTCAAGTATTGTTTTAGCAACAGGATTTTCAATCGCGGTGGGTATATTCTTTGGCCTCTGGCCCGCAAAGAAGGCGTCCGAGCTTAACCCCATAGAGGCATTGAGATATGAATAAATAGGGACATTAAATAGGGACAGGTTAGACTCAAGTTACTAATGCAACACTGATTTCGGGTACAATGTGTTAATATACCAGAAGAAAAGGAGTTGCGCATGTCGTCTCTCAATGGCTATCTTTGTAGGCGGCGTCTCAGCGCTTGCCCCGGGAAGGACAAGTACAACAGCTAGTGTTGCCTTCAGGGCGCTTTTAGCAGTTACTCTGGCATGTCTTCTGACCGCGTGTGCGGCAGGAACATTCTTTACTGATGGATCAATACTGTTTTCTAACTAATAACTGAATATGAATATAATAAAATTAAATAATCTGAAAGAATTTGAATCCG